>DATAJN010000231.1:0-2741 GCA_036262105.1 Ilumatobacteraceae bacterium | reverse complement strand
ATCAGACGGTTGCCCGGCGCCACCGCCGACGCTCGGGAACGGGAACCAACCGAGGGCGAACGGAAGGTCCTGTTCGGGCTTCAGGCCGGCCTGGTTCTTGAACGCACCCGGCGCCCATTGGCCCATCAGGTCCATCGCCGCACCGCCGCTGGCCATCGTGCCCGACTCACCGTCCGGCGCATCCCAGCCGGCGCCGAGGAAGCCCTCCTGGAAGGGCGACAGTGCGACGAGCTGGGCAACATGCTTGCCGGCGTCGATCACGTTGGGAACGCTGAAGTTGTTGTCGGCCGCGATCTTGTTCATCGCGTCGGCACCGCCGAGGCGGACCATCAAGTAGGAGTACCAGAAGTGAGCCGGCCACTTGTCACCGGCCCCGACGGCGATCGGTGTGATCCCGGCGTCCTTCAGCTTCTGCACGTCCTGGAGCAGCTCATCCCATGTCGCCGGTGGGGCCGAGATGCCGGCCTTCGTGAAAAGGTCCTTGTTGTACCAGAACCCCACCATTCCGGCATTGAACGGAATGCCGTACTGCTTGCCACCGACCTGGTACAGCTTGACGGAGCCCGCGCCGAGATCCCCGACGAACGACGCAGCCTCGTCGGTGATGTCACGCACCACGCCGGCCGCGACCTGATCGCGCAGGCCGCCGCCACCCCACGACTGGAAGAGATCGGGAATGTCGCCGGACTGGATGTTGGTCTGGATCGCTGCCTTGAAGGCCTCGTTCTCCATCACGGTGATGTTGATCTTCACGTTCGGATGCAGCGCCGTGTAGGCGTCGGCCATGGCTTGCCAGTCGGCCTTGCCCGGGTCGTTGTTCTGGATGTGCCACCAGTTGATCTCGACCTTCTCGCCGCTCGTGGCAGCGGTCGTTGCCGGTGCCTCGGTGGCGGGCGTCGCCGGCGCCTCGGTGACGGCTGGTGTCGCCGGCGCCTCGGTGGCAGACGGCGTTGCCGGCGCCGCGGTGTCGGAGGCTTTGCTGCTGTCGCTGCCGCACGCCGCTGCGACGAACGCCATGCTCATGAGGGCGGCGACTATTCGCCGCCGCTGTCTGGTTCTGATGCTCATCATTGGTGTTACCCCCTCGGTTGGGTTGCTTGTTGTGGGAAGTTGGCGGTGAAGCCGGGATTGAAATCGATTTCAACAGGGACGATGCAGACGCGCCCAGCGCCTGGACCCGGCTGAAGCGGCCATCATGATCGGTCCTGCCGGGGCGGGGCAGTGGAGCTACGGACCACGAGTTCGGTGGGCAGGGCAACCTGGGTAGGAGGAGCGAGACGCCGGTCGGGTTGTTCGATCAGGGTGATCAGCATGCGCACCGCTTCGTAACCGAGCGTCTGGATCGGCTGGGCGACGGTGGTGAGCGGTGGATGGGTGAGTGCCGACTCGGGGACGTTGTCGAAACCGATCACCGAGAGGTCGTCGGGCACCTTCAAGCCGAGTTCGGTGGCGGTGCGCATGGTCTGGATCGCTGACAGGTCGTTCGCCGCGAAGATCGCTGTCGGGCGACGAGCGAGCGAAAGCAGGCGTCGGGCCGGCGCCTCTGCGGTTGATTCCTGGAAGCCGCCGTCGAGCACCAGTTCCGGATCAAAGACGATTCCGGCCTCCTCGAGCCCGGCGCGATATCCCTGTTCACGCAATCGCGCAGATTCGAGGTCGCCGCGACCACCGAGGAACCCGATTCGCCGATGACCGAGGTCGGTCAGATGACGAGTCGCGGAGAGCGCTCCTTCGAAGTTCTGCGACGCGAAGGTGGGAAACGCTGACGCACCGGAATGTGGGTCGACGGCCACGACCGGTTGATTGGTAGGAACCTCGGTGACCGTGGGGGTGACCAGTACGGTTCCATCGGTGAGGGTGCCGCTGAGGCGCGACATGTAACGCCGCTCCCATCCGACGTGATCGCCACCGTGACCACCGGAGTAGACAACCAACTCGTATTCGCCGCCGCGCAGCGCCTTCGCCGCGCCCTTCAACACCTCGGCGCTGAAGGGCTCGATGTCGGTGACCAGCACCCCGATCACGTTGGTGCGCTGCGAACGCAGGCTGCGGGCCACAAGGCTGGACTCGTACCCGAGATCGGCGATCACTACCTTGACCCGGTCGAGGGTGGCAGGTGCGACGCCGTAGCGCCCGTTGACGACACGCGAGACCGTAGCGATGGAGACGCCGGCGCGCTCGGCAACGTCGCCGATCGTTACCCGCTCGAGCATGCCGCCATACGTGCGTGACGAGTCGTGGAGCACCTCTCGATTCACCTTCTCAGCCTGAACCCCTGTTGCAATCGTTATCGAGAACGTTTACAGAATAACGACGGCGGCGACCGAGCGCAAGCGGTGTCGGTACCATCGCCCGATGATGTTCGACTTGCCCCTCGACCAGCTGAGGGAATATCGCCCTGCCGTCGCCGAGCCGGACGACTTCGACGAGTTCTGGAAGAGCCAGCTCGAGCAGGCGAACACCTTCCCGCTCGACGCGACCTTTGTGCCGATCGACTCCGTGATTCGCAGTGCTCAGGTCTATGACGTTGCGTATGCAGGCCACGGAGGCACCCGCGTTTGCGGATGGTTGCTCGTTCCAAGACAACTCGACGTCCATGGTCCCGTTGTCGTCGAGTTCGTCGGGTACGGCGGTGGGCGCGGCCTACCGGTTGATTGGCTGACGTGGTCGTGCGCCGGCTTCGCCCATTTCGTCATGGACACCCGCGGGCAGGGCGGCAGTTGGCGGCGATCCGATACGGC
>DATAJN010000230.1:0-8121 GCA_036262105.1 Ilumatobacteraceae bacterium | reverse complement strand
CGCGTAGTCGAACGCCTTGTCCGCAAAGGGCATGTCGGCCGCGTCGGCGTCGAACAGCGGCCGGTCGACTCGTGCCGTCGCTCCGCCCGAACGCTGACCGGCGTGCTCGCTCCCCACGTATCGATCGAGCAGGACGTCGGCGCGCCAGTGAGGCTTGTCACCGCTCCCGACATCGAGTACCAGAGCCGTGTGATCGACCGGTATCGAGATGCGTCGCCGGTAGAACGAGCGAAGGCGTTCGAGGCGACTCACGGCGAGCACCGCTGGAACAGCCGTACCAGGCCGTTCTGGTAGCTGTTGACCTCGCAGAACTCGTCGCGCAGCACCTGGTTGGGAACATCCGATCCGTAGTCCATCGAGCTGTTCGGCTCGCGCCAACCATCCCAGAAGCTGGTGAGGATCACCCAATCCGACGAGGCGACTTCCGACGCCAGCCGCGACCCGGGTGCGTTGGCCAAACCGGGATCCATCTCGATGAAGTACGTCGCCGGCGTCAGCTCGGGGAACAGGTAGTAGAAGAACGCATCGCTGTACCACGTGCGACGAAGATCGCTCGGCCCGACGAGCAGGCGCTCGCCCGGCTTCGACATGCGATCGAGGTCGGTGATCACATCTCGGCTCGCCAGATACGGCCCGAAGTCGCCGAGATAGAACCTGCGCCCGTTGCGTGACACCGGGAACGGAGTTTGCACGTTGCCGGCACTGACGCGCACATGCAACAGGTAGTAACGGAACGTGAACAGGGGAGCGACCACGAACGTGAGCGCAACGACGACCGCCGTTCCTGCTGCAAGCCGCTGACGCACAGTGGTCCTGGGCCGCCGATCCTTGACGAGCTCGATCACCGCGAGGATCAACAGCGGAAAGGAGATGCAGGTGACCCACGAGAGGTGCGTGGAATCGGGACGTTGCAACGCTTGCGGAATGATGCCCAGGCTGAACAGTGCGCCGCCGAGCAGCACAGCGGCCCGCTGAGTGGGAGCCCGGCGCCACAGGCGAATCGCAACCCAGAGGAGAACGAGCGGGACGATGAGCATCGCGAAGAACCAGAAGAAGAGCTCCTTGTCCGCGGACAGCGCGGGAAGCTTCCACCACGGTGGGACGAGCTCGGCGATGGCCTGCAGCGATCCATCCAAATGGCCCCACGACGGCGGACGGGGCAGTGCGCGACCCGCACGTAGCTTGAACACCGGGTCGATGACCATTCCGCGAAAAGCGATGCTTGGGCCGACGAGAGCGATGTGCACCCACATCGGCAACAACCCCACCAGTGCCGCGGGCACCACCGTGCGCCAGCGACGATTGCGCCACAGGAACCACGCGTAGACGGCGAACAACGCCGGCGCGAGATCCGGGCGGTAGGTGAGTGCCAGGCCGGCGAGAACACCGGCGGTGATGAGCGATCGACGTGGGTTCGCCGAGGAGCGGGCGCGCAGCGCGAACACCAGGCTCCACAAGCACAAGGCGATGCCGCCGTTCCATGCCATGGCGGTCAAGCCGATCGGCGTCAGCACGTAGAAGACTGCGAGACCGGCGACGGCGGCTGCAGCGGCTCGACCCCACGGGCGCGCCAGTGCGAAAAGGGCGAAGATGATCCCCAGGTGCTGGATGAGGCCAAAGGTGCGTTCCGACTCGAGGGAGATGCCGAACAACTTGTACCAGCCCATCAACACGTGCAGTGCGCCCGGGCCGTAGAGATGGAGGAAGTCGCGATTCGGCAGGTCACCTTTCAGCATTCGCTCCGGGAACACCATCATGAAGGCTTCTTCCATCGTGCCGCCCGTCGTGTGGTACAGGCCACGCAGCGGCAGGGCGATCAGTGCAGTCACCGAGCCGATGGCTGCCCAGGTCGACAGGGCAGTTCGCTGCCATGCGCCGTTCAGCCGCGGTCGTAGGCCACCGGTACCGCCGAGCACGAACGGCGCGCCGTCGGCTTCGGCGACCTCACCCGAACCGCGCCCCAGCCACCGACGTGCAGATGCCAGCACCGGTACGAGGCCGACTGCGCCGAGTACGCACAGCGCCGGTTCGGCCGGGGCTCGGAACCGGACCGTGCCATAGGTGTACGCGGCGGTGATGGTGACGCTGAGGAACTGCACGCCGATCGGCAACAGCGGGATCCGCCGGCGGCGCATCGACACCGCACCGACGATCGACAGCCCGGCCAGGCCGTAGAACATCAGCAGCCCCATCGTGCCGGCGTCACGATTGCGCCCCTCGATGCCTCCCAACGTCACGTTCTGCAGCGGCCTGAACAGCTCCCATTGACGCAGCACCCGAAGGGTGACGACACGCGGGAGCTCTCCGATGTGCTCGCGCGCGTAGTTGACTCCCAGCGAGCGCCAGTAGAGGGCCGTCTGCGATTCGTCGCCGGGTGGATCTCCCTTCGCTTCGCGCACGGTCTGCTGGCATTGGTAATCCCAATAGCCGGCGAACGGTCCGTTGTACGCGGTCGCGCAGTTCGCGTAGACCATCACCTCGTTGCCGTTGGTGGACAGCGGGACGAACTTCTCGAACGTCGTGGCGTTGCGTATCATCCACGGCGCCAGCACGGCGGCACATGCCACGGCAGTCACCACCAGGTGGCGCCACCGGACACTCCGGGCCAACGACCGGGTGAACATGATCCACGGCAGTGCCAACAGGGGCAGGAGGAGGATTCCCTCGCCACGCGCCAGCGCGGTCAGGGCGATCAGTGCACCGAACAACGCCGCGCTCGCCAGGCGCGGCCGATCGCGCCAGCGATAGGCAACGATCATCGTCAGGGTGACGAGCAGCGCCATCAAGCCCTCGGGGTACAGCAAGCTGTCGATCAGCCACAGATTGGGGTAGACGGCCGCAAACGCTGCGGCGACGAGACCGACGGCTGTTCCGCCGATGCGCTTGCCCAGAACACCGACCGCCAGCACGACGGCGGTGCCGATCACGATCGACATCATCTTGTGGTCGAAGTAGCTCGTGCCCCCGAATCGGGAACTGATCGACAGCACGACCGGGTACAGCGGACCATGGAATGCACTCGGCCTGTGGGTCTCGTAAGCGATCCAGTTGAGCGGTTCGGGGAACCCACGACCACGAGCGAGCACGTTTGCGGTCGTGTGGTAGAAGAGCGGATCGCCGCCATCGGTGCGTTCCGGTGCGACGGTCAACAGGGTGATGACTCGGACGAAGAACCCCATCGCCACCACGGCCGGCAGAGCCAGCCGCGATCGAACGATCAGCTGCCGCTGGCCGTCGCGTAGCAGTCCGGCCGCGCCGACTGCCGCGACCACCACGACTCCGAATGCAGCGGTGATCAACAACGACCACACGAACGGCGCGACGAGATTGCCGAACAGGAACGTGGCGCCATCGAACTCGAACACCCGCTCGTGGTACTGGCGAGCTACGAGTGTGAAGGCCGGTTCACCCGCCAACAAGATGCCTGGCGCAGCGACCGCGAGGGCGGTGGCCCAACGAGGAGTTGGCCGGAGTGACGACGTGGTCGGAAGCAAGAAGGAGGCGCCGATGGCCGCGGCGGAGAACACCACTGCGGCGAGCGCGAACACGTGGATGTCGATCGCCGAGTCGAGCCGCGGCGATCGTGGCAGGCCGAGGGCGAACGCTGCCAGGGCGAACGTGGCCGCGGCCACCAACAGGCAACCGATGCGCAATCGCCGGCGAGCCTGCTGATCGTTCAGCTTGACATCGACAAGGGCGACAGCCAGCCCGGCAGCGATCAGGTCGAGATGGTTCGGCAGCCAGCTCAGCGGCCCGAACAGGGCGGTGTGACCGGTTGCCGTGCAGACTGCCCGATACACGAGTGCGACGAGGCCGAGAACGACCGGAACCGTCCACGACCGGAGTCCCTCCGAGCGTGATCGGGTGAGGCCGACCAGCACCGGCACGAGGCCAATCGTGAGCACCAACGTGAGCAGCAAGGGACCGGCCCCGAGACCAGGCAGCGGAGCTCCGAGACCGCGGAAGAGCACCACGGTCGCAAGAAGCCGCCCGGGCGACGGATGGATGTGCAGTGCCGCCTTCGCGAACGCGATCGTCAGGATCCAGCCTGCGTAGACGGCCAGCACTGTGGCAACGCCCGGTCGGTAGGTGGAGCGGCCGGCCAGGCAGCGGCGGGCGACAACGAACGCGACCAGCGTGACCAGAAGCGGTGCGGCTAGGTCGAACCTGGCAATCAGGGCGCCGCGTGTGCCGCCGGCGAGCCGGTTCCCGGCGATCGCCACGCGCTGCATCAACAGCGCAACAGCGGCGACGGCAGTGATCACTCCGGCGCGCAACGGCCATCGCGTTGCGTACCAGTCTCCCACGGGTGCCGACCATAGTCGCCTGCTACCCTCGCCATCTGGTGAGTCCTGCACGTCGTTGGGTCCGAGAGCTGCTCTCGTCACCATCCAGGATCGTGGCGGTGTTGGTAGTGGTCGCCGCAGTGTTGTGGTGGCAATGGCCGACCATCGCCGGGTACGACACTCGTACCGATGTGGTGCTGTTGACCGACGGGTTCCTGAGCTCCACCGAGCGGCCGGTGACGTATCGAATTCACGAGGACGGTCGCACCGTGCGCTGGGATGGTGGTGCGACGTCGTGGTGCGGTGCCGCGGATGCCGTGCGCAGAGTCGACGCCGAGTTCGATCCGGCGGCGATCGTGCTGTCATTCGCCGACGCGACAGGTTGCGATGGGACTGCCCTCACCGACGCCGTGCGTGCGGCGCACGGTCATCGTGTTCTGGTCGTCACTCAGCCCGGCCGCAGTGGGATCGAAGCCACCGCCAATGGGGCCGGCGCGACATTGATCGACCCGACGCGGTTCATCGGCGACCAACCGGTGGCCACTTCGATGCCATGTCAGTGGTGGGAGTCGTGCACCGCTGACGGGACGATCGTCGTCCGCACCGCCGATGGGGCGCTCACCGCAGAAGGCGGCGATCGGGTGGCGCGCATCATCGTTGCCGAGCTTCCGTGACCACGCTGCTCGACAGGTGTCGTCGCTACCCGATCCTGCTGGCCATTCCTTCGGCCGTCATCGTGATCGTCACGCTCGCTGCCGTTGTCGGTTCGAAGTGGTACCTCACCGGCGACTTCGCTCATACCGAGTTCCTGGTACGAGCGATCCCCAACCACCCGCCGTTGATCGGCGTCGCCGCCCGAGTGCAGGACCAGGGCTCCACACCGGGGCCGAGCATGGCCTACTTGCTGTATCCATTCTACAAGCTCTTCGGCTCCAACGCCTTCGCCCTCGTCGCGGCCGTCAACGTGCTGCACCTCGCGGCCATCGGCGGATGCGTCGTGGTTGCCAAGCGTGTCGGTGGTGCGTCGATCGCCGCGTTCTTGGGCTTGACTCTCGGTTCCACGGCCATGGCACTGGCTCCGCGATTCTTCCTGGAGCCGTGGAACGTGTGGGTGCCTGTCTTCGCGTTTGCGCTCTTCCTCGTGCTCGTCTGGGGCGTCGTCTGCGAGCATCTCGCACTCCTGCCCGTTGCAGTTGCGGTGGGCAGTCATTGTGTTCAAACCCACATCAGCTACACCGTGCTGGTCACCGGCTTGCTCGGCTCAGCCGTCGTCTGGTTGGGATGGTTGTGGTGGCGCACCGACCGCCTCAGCGCGCTTCACCCGCTTCGTTGGCTACTGGTCGCCACGGCGACCTTGATCGTCAGCTGGCTGCCACCGGTGATCGAGCAGCTCCGTCCGGGAACCGGAAACATGCGCAAGCTGTACCACCAGTTCACCGATCCGGGGGAGCCGTTCGTCGGAGTGCGTGCGGCGCTCAAGGCAATGATCGGCCGGTTCAACCTGTTCGGCCCCTGGCTGGTCGATCCTCAGAAGGACCCGCGTAGTACGCCCAACTACATCGGCTTCCTGCTGTTCGTCGTTCTGGTCGTTACGTCGGCGCGGTGGGCGTGGAAGCGTCGAGAGCATGTGGAGTTGGCTCTGTACGCGGTGCTCGCTGCGGCGACGGTGCTGGGGCTGATCTCGACGACCCGAATCTTCGGCACGTTCTTCGAGTACGTGATCCGCTGGATGTCACCGCTCGTGGCGATGTGGATCGCCGCCAGTCTCTGGTCGTGTTGGCTGACGTGGCGGCCACGTGCCGTCACCCTCGCGGATCGTCGAGCCATCACACGTGGCGCAGCGATCGTGGCCGTCGCGGCATGCGTGGTGGTGGCAGTTGGTGTGGCTCGGGGAGTGTCGGCCGACATCCCGTACGAACGCGACAGCATCATCACCGGCGCGCTGTCGGCGGATCTCGAGCAGTCCCTCGACCCCGCACTCCACTACCAGATCAACGAGTTCGACCCCGTGGCTCTCGGCTCCGTGGCCTTCGGGTTGGCTCTGGAGCTCGAACGGCACAACCTTCACGCCGGTGTCGGGCCGTGGGGTACGGCCGGGGTGATGCCGTTCCGTGTGGTCGACGACGAACACGCCGAGGCGACGCTGTGGTACGTCGCCACCAAGCCCACGATCGCTGCGTTCACGGCCTTGCCGGGCGCTGTCGTGCGGGCGTCGTTCGACGTGCGAACTGCCGCTGAGGTGCAACGGTCCGACCAGCTGGAACTGGAACTGTTGCAGGCGTTGTGCTCGGCGGGACGGCAAGACCTGCGCCCCTTGCTGTACTCCCGTTGGGGCGACACGGCGCTGGCCTACAGCCCTGGGCTGCCCCCCGAGGTCGCACTGCTGCTCCAGCAGTACACCGACCTTCGCCAGCCGTCGGCGGTCGTGGAACTGCCGGTCGGGGTCAACGGCTACGACGTCGCCCCGGCCGTGCCCGAGTGCGCCGGCTGATCGTCACGGCTCGCCACTTGCCCACGTGGGCGCCGATTTGGGCTGCCGGCGCCCGTTCCGGCGCCCACGTCGAGGCGACCGAAGGGAGGCGCCGGTCGATCGTCACGGCAAGCGGGCGCAGATGCCGGCAGGCTGCGTGTAGCGCGGGTCGTCGACCCATTGTCCCGTGGCCCATTCGGCCGGAGGCGCGGGCACGAAGCTGTCGAATCGCTGCTGGAGCTCGCCCATCAACCACTGGGCATACATCGCCGCGCCGGACGGGCACACGTGCACGCCGTCGGGCTTGCGTTCGGGCACCTTGTCGCCGTTGACGTCCTGGGTGAACTCGGGACCCCACGCACGGTCACTGTCGAGCACGAACACCTCACCAGGGTGTTGGTCGGCCACCTCGTGCATCACCTGTGTCAGCGTCGCCAGCTGAGCCGTGGCCTGGTCGGCGCGCAGCGGGGGAATGGTGATCAAGGCGAGACGGGCACCCGTGGCCAGGACCGCATCGGCGAATCGGTCGTAGGCGGCGCGCTGCTCGGCCGGCGTGCCGAAGTCCCACAGCGACCCCTGGTACAGCACGAGGTCGGGGTGGAGGTCCGTGACGGCCTTGTCGATGAACGTCGACGAGTCGTACTTCGTGTCGAGCAGGCCGGCGCCGGGTGACACGTAGCTGTTGATGGTGATCTTGCTGGCGTCCATCGCCGCGGCCACGGCCGGCCACTCGTCGAACGCAATCGAGTCGCCCGCCATGAGAATTCGCGTCGTGGGGGCGAAGAGCGTGGTCGTCGTGGTGGTCGCCTCGATCGTCGTGGTCGTCGCGATCGATGTCGGGGAGCCGATGATGGCGGGTGCCTGTGTCGGCGTGGGCGGAGCGATAGAGGTGGTGGTTGCTGCGATGCTCACCGAAGTCGAGGTGAACTGATCGAGCGAGAACACCGCCGGTGCGGTCTTGGGATGAGGGATCACCACCCAGAAGGCCGCGACAGCGACGGTGACGCCGATCAGCGCAATCACTCCCGCTCGGCCACGAGCCCACACCGCCCTGAACCGGATCGGATCTTCGACAACTCGTTTGGAGATGGCCGCGGCCGCGAACGACGCAGCGATGCGCACGCCGGTGAGCGGCCACCCGGACATGCCCATTCGCTGCTCGGACATCAAGGCGTAGATGGGCCAGTGCCACAAGTACAGGCTGTAGGAGAGCACACCGGTGAGGCGCAGTGGAGCCCAGCCGATCCAACGCGTTGCCGCGGCGTCGGGCTGCGCCGCGCAACCGGCGACGAGGAGCGCGGAGAGCAACGAATGTGTGAACAACCCACCGCGGAACAACCATGGCGAGCTCGGCCCGTCGACGAG
>DATAJN010000229.1:0-5855 GCA_036262105.1 Ilumatobacteraceae bacterium | reverse complement strand
CTGGCGAACGTCGAGAGGTGTCCACCGATCCCGTCGGCGTGTTTGTTGGCCCTCACCACCATCGCCGCGGCATTCCAACGGATGAAGGCGCGGATGCGGCGCTCGATGTACTCGTCGCCGGGAAACCACGGCTCCTGCTCGCGGGGGATGGTGTTGACGTATGGCGTGCTGACCGTGGCCGGATAGCTGACCTGGCTGGCTCTGGCCCGGTCGAGCAACTTGGTGAGCAGGAAGCGGGCCCGGGTCTTGCCATGCACGTCGATGACTGCGTCGAGTGAGTCGAGCCATTCCTGCGTCTCGCCGGGGTCGGAGTCGGGCAGTTGGTTGACGAAGCCGTCGAAGATCATGGCCCTTAGTCAAGCAGCCTTACCGAGCGGTAATGTGCGCGATCTCGGCGAACTATCCGCTGATCACACCGCCCTGCTGTCGAACGCTCGTAGAGGTACCGCCAGGCCGGCGAACGCCGGACCGATCGTGCCCATCACGTCGACGATCACCTGTGCACTGGGGTTGGTGAACACGCACACGTTGCCGGCCGCGTCGGGCTTCACGGTTGCAAAGTTGGCCACGGTCTGCTGCGGCACGACGTTGAGGTTCGAGGTCGGTGGTCTGCCGGCATCGCAAGCAAATGCCGTCAGGAAGCCCGATGTCGTCGGCTGCGTCGTCGTGACGTTGACGAGCACGCCGGTCGTTCCGCGCGGTACGCCTGTCGGCGCGGTCACGATCGACCCGGCCGCGGGTTCACCGCCGGCCATGCGAGTGTCGACCGCTCGAACCGGTGCCTGAAGGCTCACCGCGCCCGCGGTGAGGCCTCCGAACAGATCGACGACCAGATGCGTCGGTTGGTTGGCGAACAGACACACTCCACCGGTGGCGTCCGCCTCGGCGACGACGAGGTTCGGCACGACGCCACCCGGCGCAAAGTTGACGTTCGAAGTGGCCGGCACAGGATCGCCGCAGCGGTAGACGGCGACGAAGCCGGCCTGCCCGCCGGCGACCACCGTGACGTTGAGGATTGCTGCGTCGCCGGCAAGGAAGGTCGGCAACTGCACGCGCAGCGGATTGTGGGCGACGAAACCGGCGTTGCCGAGATCCCGTGTGTCAGTGAGCCGGGTAGGCCCGGCGCGGACGTACCCGTCGGAGCCTTCGAACGATCCCATGACATCAACGATCAGATGAGTGTCGGCACTCGTGTACACGCACACAGTTCCGTCGGCAGCCACCGGCACGATCGCCGCCGCGGCGACAGTGTTGTCGCTGGTGAAGTTGGCGTTGCTGGTCGACGGACGTTCCTGATCGCACGGATAGGCGGTGAGGAACCCTGGGGTTCGCGGATTCGTCACCGTCAGGTTCAACGAGACCGCCGTAGCATCAGTCGGGACTCCGCCCGAACCGGCAACCTTGACAGTGGTCGTTGAGCCGGCCTTCACCCGTGACGCCGCGGACATGACCACCCTGGCGATGTTGCCTGCGTACTCGGACGCGCCGAACGTGTTGAGGTGGATCGCATCGTAGGTGAGCCCGGGTCGGTCGGCGATCGCCGCCCAGTCGATCAGCGAGAGGTTCGGGTGTCGGGCAAGCGCAGCGCGCAGGTGCTCGTTGACGGCGGGGAAGTACCAGTAGTACGGCTGCACCTGGGTCCACGCCCCGGCGGTGATGTACTGCGGTTTGACCTCGCGAAGCGTCACCCAGAAGATGTACTTCACGCCGGCCTGCTCGAATGCCGAGATGATGCTGTCGATCGAGCGGTCGAAGCGCGCTGGATCCCAGAAGGGGTAGTTGTAACCGCCGGCGACGATGGCGTAGTCGCCGAACACGCCAGGATTGGCCGCCATTTGCGTTCGAACGTGCTTGCTCTCCAATTGCTCGACGAACAGCGCTGGCGTGCCGTCGACGGTGACCTGCCAATCGGCCGGGAACGCGGCGGGCACCGCGTTCTTCGCTCCGAGCCCCACAGAGTCGGTGACCATGTAGACGCGGTGCTCGGGAGGTGCTGCCTGCGCCAGCGGCGTGGTTCCGACCGGTGAGAGAGCGAGAACCGATGTGGTCAGAACGAGCACGGTCACCAGACAGCGCTTAGTCATCATGGCGCCCACCATCCGGTCGTGTCGAACAATGTGTGCGACGACACGAGCGACGTGATGCACAGGTTCCCGCCCGGTGACAGCCCGACCGTCAGGGAGTTGGCCGTGATCGTTGCCCGCGCCCCGTTCACCGACGACGTCGCGCCCGCCGCTTGGCCGCAGATCGTGCCGGTCAGGTAGCTGTCGAGGCCGGGGTCGACGACCGTGATCGTTCCGGTGACGGCCACTGCAGTGTCGGGCGCTGCTCCGATCTCGATCGTTTGCCCCGTTCCTTGGCGGCCGCGCCAACCGCCGGTGCCATCTCTCGTGTCGAGCATGCGTGTGGGCGTCACGGGCGTGAAGCGCAGATCGCTGATCGCGTTGAAGACTCCGGTGATGTCGACGATCACGTCGGTCGGTGAGTTCGTGAACACGCAGAAGGTGCCGTCGGCAGCGACCGGAACGAACACTGCTCCGGCAACTGTTTCGCCTGGCTGCCAGTTGACGTTGGAAATCTTGGGAATCGTGCCCGAACACGGAAATGCCGACAGGAAGCCGGCAGTGATGCCACCGGTGACCGTGAGGGTCGCGGCTACGGCTGTCGCGCCAGGAGGCGCGGCGATGGCGATCGTCGATTGTCGGCCGGTGTTGCGGGTGTCGACCTTGCGATCCGGGGTCACCGGAGCGAACCGCAGCCCGCCGCTGGCGACGAACACACCTTGAAGGTCGACGACGATGTCGGTTGCTGCGTTGCTGAACACGCACATCCGTCGACCCGGGCCGAGCAGCGTGGTGGACTGCGCGCCGCGAGCCTGACCGGCGCCGAAGTTGACGCTCGATGCGAGCGGGCGGGGAGAGTCGCACGGCCACACTGTGAGGTAGCCGGCCGTTGCCGGAGCTGCGGCAGTGACGTTGACGGCCACAGCGACCGCATCGGCGCCGACTTGCGTTGGCGCAAGCGCCGACAGGTCGATCGGCAACATCGCACCGGCGGCCAGTCGCTGTCCGGTCTCGCGTGTGTCGATCACACGCGTGGGGTCGATGGGCTTGTACTCGTACGACGGCCCGCCGGTGGGAAAGCCGGAGACCTCCGGCCCTACGTGGCGGGCGACGCCCATTCGCGCGGTGACGTCATCGGCGATCAGCACGCTTCGGGCCAGATATTCCGCCGGACCGGGCAGGTGCGTGTGATCACCGGAGATGTGGATGCCCGACGCGGCAAGGATCGTCGGCCAGTCCCACAGCGTGAGGTTGGGTCGTTGGGCGGCGACGATCTGCAGCGCCTGGTTCCAGGTGTCTTGATTGGCCGGCACCTGCATGGTCTGCAACGCCCACCACACCTCGTGGTCCGGGCCTGCAGTGTCGACGAGACCGCGGATGTCGTCGACCGCGCAGTCGAGGTTGCCCGCGCAACCGAGGATGTCGTTGGGACCGATGCTGACAACGATCACCGACGGGTCGAAGCCGAGCGAGCGCTGGTAGGTGAGCCACACCGACATGTTGGCGCCGGGGTTGTTGGCGACGAGCTTGCCAGCCTGGAAGCCGACGCCGGCGGCCATGCGCACCGGTCCCCAGCCGCGGTCGGCGAGCAACTGGGCGAGGGATGGCCCCCAGCCGGGAACGAGCGGGGCCTCGTACGCAGAACCGAGCATCACCGAGTCGCCGACGACCGCGATCCCGCCTCGCGGCCCTGGTGCATCGCGGAATACGGAAACGAACAGCAACTCCGCCGATGCGCGTTGCGGGGCAATCACCAGGCCACCTGTCAACACCGCAAACACGAGCAGTATGACCCGGGTCCGCATGTGGGGCACAGTAGTTTGCCGCCGATGACCACACCCGCGTCGGCGATCGAAGTGTTCACCGACGGCGCTTGCGCCGGCAACCCGGGGCCCGGGGGCTGGGCGTGGGCGACCGCCCCCGACGGGGCACGGCGCGACTCGGGCGGCGAGGCCAAGTCCACCAATCAACGGATGGAGATCCTGGCCGTCCTGCAAGCTCTGCGCTCGCTGGACGGCCCGTTGACGATCGTGTCGGATTCGACCTACGTGATCAATTGCTTCCGCGACAAGTGGTGGGTGCGGTGGCAGGCCAACGGCTGGAGGAACGCCAAGAAGGAGCCCGTGGCCAACGTCGATCTGTGGAAGCCGCTGATCGAGCTCGTCGTCGAGCGGTCGCCCCGCTTCCGATGGGTGAAAGGACACTCCGGTGATCCGATGAACGATCTGGTCGACGCCTTGGCCGTCGCCGCGTCGAAAGGCCCCTTCACCGAGCGTGCACCCACTCCACCGCCCGAGGAAGAACACAGCCAAGGCTCCCTTTTCGACGCCTGAGCGCCCTTCCACCGCCAACCCCTGGTGGAGTGTTTCCGGGTACCCGGGCGGGCGCGAAACACTCCACACCCTCGCTGTGGAGTGCTTCCCGGCACCCAGGCGGGCGCCAAACACTCCACAGGTCGAGTCGAGGGGCTGACCAGGTCGTTTTGGGGAGGATCGTGCCGGTCGGCGTATCGTCGCCAGCCATGGACATCAACGGCGCAAGTGCAATCGTCACAGGTGGGGCATCGGGAATCGGGGCAGCGGCGGCACGCCTGCTGGCTTCGAAAGGAGCCCACGTCCTCGTGGCCGACCTCCAGGAAGACAAAGGGACCGAATTGGCCGCGGCGATCAACGGGGCGTACTGCAGGGTCGACGTCACCAACACCGACGACATCATCAACGCCGTCGAGATGGCCAAGAGCATGGGCGCCTTGCGCGTGCTGGTGAACTCCGCCGGGATCGGCTGGGTGCAGCGCACCGTCGGCAAGGACGGGACCTACGAATCCGCAGCCGATCTCGACTGGTTCAAGAGGGTCATCGCCATCAACCTCGTCGGAACGTTCGACTGCATTCGAATCGTCGGCACGGCGATGAGCACGACTGAGCCGATGGAGTACGGCGAGCGCGGCGCGATCGTCAACATCGCCTCCGTCGCCGCGTTCGACGGTCAGATCGGGCAGGCGGCCTATTCCGCCTCGAAGGGTGGTGTGGTCGGCATGACACTGCCGATCGCTCGCGACCTGTCGGCGATCGGAGTGCGGGTCAACACCGTGGCTCCTGGCTTGATCGACACGCCGATCTATGGAACCGGCGAAGCGAGCGAGGCATTCAAGGCCAACCTCGAAAAGGGCGTGCTCTTCCCACACCGGCTGGGTACGCAGGAGGAGTTGGCCTCGGTGATCCTGGAGTGCATCACCAATAGCTACCTCAATGCCGAAACGATCAGAGTCGACGGCGGAATTCGGATGCCTCCGAAATAAGGCCTGCTCGCGCTTCGCTCGCGCCCTCTACGTATTTCGAACGGGCTCTGAATTCTCCAGCAGCAGTCGTGAACCTCGGTCGTAGGTGAGGTAGTTCCAGGCCCAGTTGACGAAGACGTTGGCCCGGTTGCGAAAACCCATGAGTTCGATCAGGTGCAATCCCAGCCACATCAGCCAGCCGATGAAACCGTGGAAGCGAAGGCCGTGGGGGAGCTCGGCGACCGCCTGATTGCGGCCGATCGTGGCCATGGATCCCTTGTCGTGGTACCGGAACGGCGGGATCGTTCGGCCGGCGAGTCGCGCCGCGATCACCGCTGCTACGTGGCCGCCTTCCTGGATGGCCGGCTGGGCAACTTGGGGCAGTGGATCGCCGGGCGGGAGGGCGATGTCGCCGATCGCGAACACGTTGGGTTGGCCGGCAAGCGACAAGTCGGGACCGACCGGGATGCGCCCACCTCGAGCGAGTGTGACACCGAGCAGGCCGGCCACGGGGC
>DATAJN010000228.1:0-2172 GCA_036262105.1 Ilumatobacteraceae bacterium | reverse complement strand
GTCAAATCCTCGTGCGCGCCAGCCGGCGTGCCATCAACCGAAGTCTGTGTGCGCCCCCAGAAGTATGGCCGGGGGGACCTCGCAGCGAGAATTGAATCCGGTGCTCCGCCGGCCATGTGGCCTGCGGAGCATTTGCGTGTACGACCATTGCCCGGGCGACCGGGTCTGACCCGAAAAGGCTGCCGATATGGCACTGCAAGCGATCGTTGGCGAGAAAGTCGCCATGAGCCAGGTGTGGGTGAACGACAAGGTCGTTCCCGTCACCGTGCTCCGCGTCGAGCCGGCCCGCATCGTCCAGGTGAAGACCACCGAGCGCGACGGTTACGCGGCGCTCCAGGTCACCTACGGCCACAAGGATGCGAAGAAGCTCAACAAGCCCGAAGCCGGCCACTTCGCCAAGGCGGGAGTGCAGCCCGGTCGGCGCGTCGTCGAGTTGCGCCTCGACTCGGTCGACGGCTTCGAGGTCGGCCAGGAGATCAAGGTCGATCTGTTGATCCAAGGTCAGTTGGTGGATGTCACAGCGGTCAGCCGTGGCAAGGGGTTCGCCGGCAGCATGAAGCGTCACAACTTCAAGGGTCAGGGCGCCAGCCACGGCAACCACAAGCACCACCGTGCGCCAGGCGCGATCGGCTCGTGCAGCTTCCCCGGCCGGGTGTTCAAAGGCCTGAAGATGGCCGGTCACATGGGCCACGAGCAGGTCACAACGCTCAACCTGGAAGTGGTCCAAGCCGACCTCGAGCGCAATCTGCTGCTGATCAAGGGCTCGGTGCCAGGTCCCAACGGCGGCGTCGTCATCGTCCGCAATGCAGTGAAGGGCAAGTGACCGACATGGCTTCGATCACCGTCAGGAACGCCGCCGGCGACGACACCGGCACGCTCGATCTCGACACCACGGTCTTCGGCGTGCAGCCGAACGTGCCGCTGATGCACCAGGTCGTCACTGCCCAACTGGCCGCTCGCCGCAGTGGTACGCAGAGCACCAAGACTCGCGCTGAGGTAAGTGGTGGCGGTCGCAAGCCGTTCAAGCAGAAGGGCACGGGCAACGCCCGTCAGGGCTCGACTCGTTCGCCGCACTTCAGCGGCGGTGGTGTCGCCCATGGCCCGAAGCCGCGCAAGTACAACCAGAAGACCCCGAAGAAGATGATCAAGCTGGCGCTGCACTCGGCGCTCAGCGATCGGGCAGCCGATGGCAAGGTCGTCGTCGTCGATTCATGGGGTTTCGAGGCTCCGAAAACGAAAGACGCCAAGAAGCTGCTGACCGCCCTCGGCATCGACGGCAAGGCCCTCGTAGTTGTCAACATCGACGACACCAACACCATCAAGAGCTTCCTCAACCTGCCCGACGTGCAGCTCATCGAGAGCCGCGAGCTCAACGCCTACGACGTGTTGTGCAGCGACTACGTGGTCTTCTCCCACGCCACGCTGCCCGGTGGTGGCGATGTCGTTGCTGCCGCGCCGGCGAAGAAGGCGGCTGCCAAGAAGGCTGCTGCACCGAAGCAGGAAGAGCCCGAAGCGGTCGAGGAAAGCGAGACGAACGACGACTCCCCTGACTATCCGGGGAGCGTCAAAGCCGATGGGGAAACTGCACCAGAGGGCTATGAGATCAAGGGCAACGCCTCGTCCATGCTCTACCACGTGCCCGGCTCCCCGTTCTACAACCGCACCGTTCCCGAGTACTGGTTCGCCAGCGCCGAAGACGCCGAGGCCGCCGGCTTCCAGTTGCCCCCGAGTCAACGCCACGACGCGGACGACGAGTCCGCAGCCAAGGGAGACGAGTCATGAAAGATCCCCGCGACATCATCTTGGCTCCGGTCGTGTCGGAGAAGAGCTACGCCCTCATCGAGCTGGGCGTCTACACCTTCAAGGTCCACCCGAGCGCGAGCAAGCCGGAGATCTCCGACGCCGTCAAGGCGATCTGGGGTGTCGAGGTCGTACAGGTGAACACCCTCAACCGGAAGGGCAAGGTCACGCGTGGGCGTCGCAACAACCGCTCCGGTTCCAAGCCCGACTCCAAGCGGGCACTCGTCAAGCTGGCCGCGGGCAATGAGATCCCGCTGTTCGAGAACTGAGCTGAACCATGGCCCTTCGTTCACGCAAACCAACTAGCCCCGGACGTCGCTTCCAGACGACATCCGATTTCTCCGAGGTCACCAAGACCGCACCGGAGAAGGC
>DATAJN010000227.1:0-6083 GCA_036262105.1 Ilumatobacteraceae bacterium | reverse complement strand
AGCAGAAGTACGGCCGCAAGATCTCGTGGGCAGACCTGCTGATCTTCACGGGGAACCGCGCCATCGAGACGATGGGCCTCAAGACGTTCGGGTTCGGCGGCGGCCGTGAAGACATCTGGGCGCCCGAGGAGGACGTGTACTGGGGCCCCGAGCGTGTATGGCTCGAGGATCAGCGTTACAGCGGCGACCGGGAGCTGGCGAATCCGCTCGGCGCCGTCCAGATGGGTCTGATCTACGTCAATCCCGAGGGCCCGAACGGCAACCCCGATCCGATGGCTTCGGCCCGGGACATCCGCGAGACGTTCTTGCGGATGGCGATGAACGACGAGGAGACGGTCGCGCTCATCGCCGGCGGTCACACGTTTGGCAAGGCCCATGGCGCAGCCGACCCCGACAAGTACGTCGGCCCATCGCCCGAGGGCGCCCCCATGGAGCAGCAGGGATTCGGTTGGAAGAGCAGCTTCGGCAGCGGCAAGGGTGTCGACACGATCTCCAGCGGGTTGGAGGGTGCGTGGACCAACAACCCGAGGCAGTGGGACAACGGGTTCTTCGACAACTTGTTCGCGTACGACTGGGAGCTCACCAGAAGCCCGGCCGGTGCGCAACAGTGGACGCCGAAGAACCCGGAGGCGCGCGACACCGTGCCCGACGCGCACGATCCGACGAAGCGCCATGCGCCGATGATGGCGACGACCGACATCGCGCTGATCACCGATCCGGTCTACAAGGAGATCTCGAAGCGGTTCCACGAGAACCCCGACCAGCTCGCCGACGCCTTCGCCCGGGCGTGGTACAAGCTGCTGCACCGAGACATGGGCCCCGTTGTCCGCTATCTCGGCCCGTGGGTTCCCGACGAGGAACTGCTGTGGCAGGATCCCGTCCCCGCCGCCACGCACGCGCTCATCGACGACGCGGACATCGCCGCACTCAAGAGCAAGATCCTCGGCTCCGGGCTGTCAGTCTCCCAACTGGTCTCCACGGCATGGGCGTCGGCGTCAACCCACCGCGACACCGACAAGCGCGGTGGCGCGAACGGGGCGCGGATCCGGCTCTCGCCGCAGGCCGAGTGGGACATCAACGTCACCTCCGGCGCGTCGCGTGTGTTGGCGACCCTCGAGGGCATCCAGCAGGAGTTCAACGGTTCACAGACGGGTAAAGCGGTCTCGCTGGCCGATCTGATCGTGTTGGGCGGCTGCGCGGCCGTCGAGCAGGCGGCCAAGGCTGCCGGCCACGACGTACAGGTCCCCTTCGCTCCCGGGCGCACCGACGCGACGCAGGATCAGACTGACGTTGTGGCCTTCGCCGTCCTCGAGCCGACGGCCGACGGGTTCCGCAACTACCTCCAGAAGGGTCACGAGCTCGCCGCGGAACACCTGTTGGTCGACAAGGCGTTCATGCTGACGCTGTCCGCTCCGGAGATGACCGCGCTTGTCGGCGGCCTGCGCGTCCTGAAGGCCAATGCCGGGGACTCCGCGCACGGGGTCTTCACCGACCGACCGGAAACGCTCACCAACGACTTCTTCGTGAACCTGCTCGACATGGGGACAGTGTGGAAGGCGACGTCAGAATCCGAGGACGTGTTCGAGGGTCGCGGTCGCACCGGCGAGGTTCGCTGGACTGGCACCCGCGTCGACCTCATCTTCGGGTCGAGCTCCGAGCTCCGCGCCCTCGCCGAGGTCTACGCCTGCAACGACGCCCAGCAGAAGTTCGTCCATGACTTCGTGGCTGCGTGGGACAAGGTCATGAATCTCGATCGTTTCGACCTCGCCTGAGGTCGACCGATCTGGAAGACTCCCGCTTCCACGAAGCGAGCGGGAGGCACAAAAATGCGAGAGTTCAGGTTGGTTCACGTCGGCGTTGCGGCCGTTCTGGGGGCCGCGACCGTCACCGCGATCGGGTTGGTTCAGTTGGCCACGGCTGCGGGCAGCGGGACGCCCTCGGTGTTCGTGCCGATCACGCCGTGTCGCCTGATCGACACCCGTGCTGGGAGCGACAACGTGGGAACCCGGGCAACTCCGATCGGATCAAACGAAGCGGCGACGTTCGCCGTGTGGGGGACCAACGGTCACTGCACGATCCCGAACACCGCAACCGGCATTGCCACCAACACGACCGCGGTCAATCCCACCGCTGGCTCGTTCCTGACCGTGTACCCGGCTGACGCCAGCCCGCGACCGACGGCGTCGAACCTCAACTTCACTGCTGGCTCGCCTCCGACGCCGAACCAGGTCACCGTGGGTTTGTCCGCAGCCGGCGCGATCGGCGTCTACAACCTGACCGGCACCGTCGACATCATCGTCGACATCGTCGGGTACTACCAGCGCGAATCGTCCGCAGGACCCACCGGAAGCCGGTCGATGCATATTTCCGGGGCCGGGTTCGTAGCTGAAGCCAGCGGCGGCACCTACTCCGTCAGCAACTTCGGTGTCCTTCCGGCGACCACCAATTGCTTCAGCAGGGTCGTCGACCTCCCCAACGGAGCAATCGTGACGCTGCTTTCCGAGAGCGCGTCGGACACCAGTGCGTCCGCAGGAACCACTCTCTTGTTGTGGGCAACCCCGTTTGATCCGCAGAATGCAGTAACGATGGCGTCGATCATCACATCGGCGGCTTCCACCCCTGGAGCTTTCAGCGCCGGAAACAACTCGATCAACCAGCCCACGATCAACAACGCATCGAACTCCTACAGCCTCGAGTTCTGCGGCGGCACGAACGCCAACTTCCTCAACGCGGATATTGGGTACACGCTTCCGTAGGCAGATTCATCGGTGTGAGTCGCGTCCCTCACTGATGGAGGTGCGTGTGTTCGCCTTGCGGGCCGAAGACGGCGATCAGTTCCACGGCTCCGTCGATCGTCCCGAACCAGTGGGGTGTCCGTGTGCTGAACTCCACGGCTTCGCCTGGTTCGATGACGAGGTCCTGGTCGCCCAGTAGGAGCCGCATGCGTCCATTGAGGACGTACATCCAGTCGTGGCCATCGTGTACGCGCAGGGTCTCTGGTGGTTTGCGCCGGCGAGTGCTGATGCGGATCTTGAACGTGTGGAGCCCTCCCGATTGACCGCGGTTCGTGAGCGGCCACATGGTGAGACCGTCGCGAGTCACCGGTTGGCTGCGGACCCGAGGGTCGGCTGGGGGCGTGCCCCCGAGGAGCTCGTCGGCGCTCACCCCAAGAGCCGCGGCGAGGCCCGGGATGTGATCCAACGCAAGACGGCGCTTGCCCGATTCGAGTCTGCTGAGCATCGAAATGTCGATGTGGGCCCGCTCACCGACCTGTTGGAGCGTGAGTCCCTGCTCGGTCCGTAGTTCTCGCAGCCGACGGCGGACCCGCGCGTCGATCGACTCATCGCTGGAATTTGCCTGCATGGCAAGTGATGTTGCCAGAATTGAGCTAAGGGGTCAAACTCGGATCATGAATCATCTTCTACGCCATCCCAGCACCACGCGTCGTTTCGCGGCGTTCGGCAACCGGAACTTCCGGCGCTACTTCATCGGCCAGACCATCTCGAGCATCGGGTCGTGGACGCAGTCGCTGGCCGTGATCTGGCTGGTGCTGGAGATCACCAACCGCAGCGACCGGCTCGGCATCGCCATGGCGCTGCAGTTCCTGCCGTTGCTGATGTTCGGCGCGCCTGCCGGCGTGCTGGCGGACAAGGTCAACAACCGACGACTGCTTCTCGCCACGTCCGCCACATCGGGGTTGCTGGCACTGACGTTCGGATTGGTGGTCGCAACGGGCCACGTCACCATCTGGTGGATCTACGCGCTCACGTTGATGTTCGGCCTCGTTCTGGCCGTCGAGCGTCCAGCGATGCAGGCCATCCTGTTCGAACTGGTGGGGCCCGAGCTGCTCCCGAGCGGCGTGGCGGCCAACAGCACGATCAACGCCGTGTCACGCCTCATCGGTCCGGCCCTTGCCGGCGCACTCATCGCCACCGTCGGCGTGGCGACGTGCTTCTACATCAACGCCGCGTCCTACCTCGTCGTCATTGCAGCGCTTCTTGCCCTGCGATCAAGCGAACTCGTGGCCCGCCCACTCATCGGGCGAGCGAAGGGAAGACTGCGCGAAGGGTTCGCTTACGTGCGCAGCCACCCGGAAGTGGCCCGCCCATTGCTGGTCATGACCGTCGTCGGCATCGTGGCGCTGAACTTCCCGACCACCTTTCCCGCGATGGTCCGCTTCGGGTTCCATCGTGGCGCAGGGTCGGTGGGCACACTGATGAGCGTCAGCGCCATCGGGTCCATCATCGGCGGCATCTACATCGCTGGGGTGAAACTGGACCCGCGTCGCACGCTGGCCCTCGCACTCGCAGGCTTCGCCGCGGCGTGCGTGGCGTTGGCCATCACACCAGGGTTCTGGCCGTTCGTGGCCATGAGCATCGTGTTGGGTTTCGCGTCAGCATCGTTCCAATCAGTCATCACCGTCGTGCTCCAGCAAGCCACCGAACCGGCTGTCCAGGGACGAGTCATGGCCCTCCACCAGATGGCCTTGTTCGGCAGCACACCCATCGGCGCCCTGTTCGTGGGATGGGTCATCCAGATCTCCTCCCCACGTGTTCCATTCGCGCTCGGCGGTCTCGCCGCCCTGGTCTGCGCAGCAGCCGTGATCGAACGCCCCTCACTCCGCATGGCCACAGCCTGAACACAATCGTGAATCGTCGCGGGGACACTTCGGCGAGTGCATTCCGCCAACTCAGTCCCAGTGCAGCGGCAAGTCAGCGCGCGGGTGGATCCTCGATGCATGTCCCGCCGGCAACGACAACTCAACGAACTCCGCGACCTGTGTCGCTCCGGCGCAGTTGTCCGGGCGATCGACCTCGCGTTCGAACACTTCGCCCACTTCGGGCGAGACGACGACGTCATCGACCTGCTCGCCGAGGCCATCGAGCACGTGGAGGCGGCTGAGCGTGCTCGTCATCGGTTCGCCGAGCTGTGTGCGTCTCATCATTGATTGGCTCGTCGAGGGTTGCGCGCTGACGACCCCAGGTACTGTCCACCCATGCAGATATCCCTTCTCGGCGAGCTCGAGGTTCTCGATGAGGACGACAGGGACGTCGTGGTCACGGGAGCGAAGCTGCGGGTACTGCTGGCGGTGTTGGCTCTTCATGCGGGTCGCGCGGTGCCGGCTGACCAGCTCGTCGACGCGTTGTGGGGGGAAGAACCACCATCTGCGGCCCGAAACGGCCTCCAGGGACTCGTGTCGAAGCTTCGCCGCGCGCTCGGCACGAGCCGTGTGGCCATGCGCGGTGGTGGCTACGTACTCGATCTTCCGCCAGACGCGGTTGACGTGCACCGCTTCGAGCAGCTCGTCGATGCGGGACGTGCGGCGGCCGCGGACGGCAACCCGGCGAGTGCGATCGAGCTCCTGGCCGAGGCTGAATCGTTGTGGCGAGGCAACGCGCTCGCCGAGTTCGTCTACGAGGATTTCGCGTTGGCAGAAGTCAGCCGGCTGTCGGAACTGCGCCTCGCCGCGGTCGAGGAGCGACTCGACATGGAACTTCAATTGGGCCGACGTGGTGTGATCGGCGAGCTGGAAGCGCTCGTCAAGGCTCACCCGTTGCGCGAGCGGCCTCGTGGCCTGTTGATGATCGCGCTGTATCGCGCCGGCCGGCAGGCCGATGCCCTCCGGACGTTCCAAGAGGGTCGTCACGTCCTCAGCGAGGAGCTCGGACTCGACCCAGGGCCGGAGCTGCGCCAGCTCGAGGCCGCGATTCTGGCCCAGGACAAGTCGCTCGACGCGCCGGCCACGGCCGACCGCACCGCAGACCCGCGGACCGAGCAACGTCCCACCGTGCCGGAGTCGTTGACGCCATTGGTTGGGCGCGATCAGGAGGTCCGCGACCTCGCCCGACTCTTCGATGATCATCGCTTCATCACGCTTGTAGGGCCCGGTGGCGTGGGCAAGACGCGCCTGGCGCTCGAGGTGGCCCGCGACCAGTCCGAGTTCCTGACCTACGGCGCATGCCTGGTCGAGCTGGCCCACGTCGGTGATCCGGCGGGGGTGCGCGCTGCAATCGCGTCGGCACTGGACGTTCCGGACCCGAGCCGGCTGACCGAGATGATCGGGAACCGTGATCTGCTGATCC
>DATAJN010000226.1:0-11219 GCA_036262105.1 Ilumatobacteraceae bacterium | reverse complement strand
CAACGGCGTCGTGCTCGGTGAAGATGCCGGCCGGTGTGCCGTCGTCGCCGACCACCACGAGTGCTCCGTGCGCACGCTTGTGGATGAGGCCGAGCGCATCGCCAACCGTGTGCGTCGGGCTGAGTGTAATCGGGGTGTCGTACAGGATGTGGCGCGACTTGACGTACCCGATGACCCCTTCAACGACATCGAGAGGGATGTCTTGCGGCAGGACGGTGAGGCCACCTCGTCGTGCCACGGTCTCGGCCATGCGTCGCCCGGCCACCGCGGTCATGTTGCTGACAACCACTGGAATCGTCGTGCCGAGGCCATCGGGGGTACTGAGGTCGACCGTGAAGCGGGACGGCACCGACGAGAGGCTCGGCACCATGAACACGTCGCTGTAGGTCAGGTCGTACGGCGGGCTTTCGTTCAGCAGGCGCATGGCTACTCCAGGTTGACAGATGGCCACGACGGACCGCTCAAGGCTACGGCTTCCGTAGGCCAACTGTGACGACGGAGACCGATACGGTTTGCAGCGTGTCGCCGCCAGTCGTTCTCGTTCATGGATGGGGTGGGTCGTTCGCGACGACCTGGCAGGACAACGGGTTTGCTGAGCTACTTCGCGATGCCGGTCGAGAAGTGATCGGTGTGGATCTGCTGGGCCACGGCGCGGCCCCCAAGCCACATGACCCCGAGGCATACGACGATCTGACGAGCCGCGTGGTCGATGTGTTGCCTGACGAGCCCGCCGATGCCATCGGCTTCTCACTCGGCGCCATCACGCTGCTCCATCTTGCGGTGCAACAACCGCACCGCTTCAATCGCCTGGTGCTGGCAGGCATTGGCAAGTCGTTGTTCGACACTGACGATTCGAGACGGCAACGGATCATCGCCGCACTCCAAGGCCGCGGCGATCCCGACGACAACCTGTCGCGAATGTTCGTCCAATACGCGAAGCAACCCGGCAACGACATCGCCGCTCTGACTGCGGTGATGAGGTGCCGAAGCACGCCGATGCAACCCGGCATGCTGGCCGTCGTGACGTGTCCGACCCTCGTCGTGATCGGCGATCGCGACTTCGCCGGGCCGGGCGAGCCGCTGGCCGATGCTCTTCCGAACGCCACCCTGCGCACCTTGCGCAACGTCGACCACTTCGCCACAACAGAGGCGTTCAGCTTCATCGATGCCACCCTCGACTTCCTCGACGCCGTACCCGCGTGAGCGACGTCGATCGAGCGCTCGATGTGCTGCGCGCCGGAGGGCTTGTCGCGATTCCGACCGAGACCGTCTACGGGCTTGCGGCCGATGCCTCGAACCCCGACGCTGTCCAGCGGATCTTCGCCGTCAAGGGCCGGCCGTTCGCCCACCCACTGATCGTCCATCTGGCCGCGGCGGAGCAGTTGGGTGATTGGGCGGCGACGGTTCCCGCAACAGCGGTCGTTCTTGCGGAATCGTGTTGGCCAGGTCCACTCACGCTGCTGGTCCCTCGGGCCGCGCATGTGCTCGACGTTGTCACCGGAGGAAGGCCGTCAGTGGGTGTCCGCGTGCCGGCCCACGCGTTGACGCTGGAGCTGCTGGCTCGCTTTGGCGGAGGGCTCGCCGCGCCGTCCGCCAACAGGTTCGGCCGGGTGAGTCCGACGACTGCCGATCACGTGCGCGCCGACTTGGGGAGCGACGTCGACTTCGTCCTCGACGGCGGGCCCTGCCCGATAGGGGTCGAATCGACGATCGTCGACTGCACGGTCGATCCGCCCCAGGTGCTGCGACCGGGTGGAATTCCTACAGAACACATCGCCGCCATTCTGAACGGTGCCGTTGGGGAGGCCGGCGGGCCGAGCCGCGCACCGGGCATGCTCGCATCGCACTACGCGCCGCGGTGCCACGTGATGCTCGTATCCAGCGTGGAGGACGCAGAGCGCCTGGCGGCCGGCAGGCCTGGCGTCGAGGTTCTCGCTGATCAAGACCTTGCCCACTTCGCGCAGACGCTCTACAGCCGGCTGCGCGAAGCCGACGATCGCGACGTCGACACGTTGATTGCCGTGATGCCGCCGGCAGTCGGCCTCGGCCACGCCATCCGCGATCGCCTCACCAAGGCCGCCGGTTGAGGTTGGCGACCCACGCATCGCGGACGTCCTCGACATCCGGTGCAGGTTCGTCTCCCACGGAGGCAACCGTGAGAGTCACGGTGCTGCCACCCGCATCGGGGACGAGGTCGAGGCGGCACCAGCACGGGCCCGGCTCGATGAGGTGCACTTCGAGCACATAGGGAGGATCGTCGACGAGCGCCTCGCCCATCCACGACGTGACGACCAACAACGCCTCGAACGCCTCCGCCGGCAGACAGTCGATCGTGAACGACGGAGCGTCGTGTTGCACTCCACGCAAGTGCGGTTGCGGCGTTGGTCGCTGCGCCAGCCGGGCGACGGCAAGGTCGAAGGCGGCGTTGATCTCCCCCATGCGCACGGCGTCTCCACCGTGGTCGGGGTGAAATTCCGTCGCCAACCGACGACGCGCCGAACGCACCTGCTCGAGCGTGGCGTCGGAGGTGACGCCGAGCACCGCGAACGGATCGATGCTCATGCCGTAGAGGGATGCGTTGCCGATCGCAACTCGGCGTAACGAGCGCGCACACCGGCAGTGTCGCCTCCAGGTGCCGGTAGGGGTGTACCGACTCCGAGCCCCCACCGCTCGGCGACCTCGTCGTGGCTGACCCCGAGCGCGACCACAGCAGCTTGCACGCACGCGCCGGTGGCCACCGCCTCGTCAGCGTCGGCATGCATCACGGGTAGCTTGCAGAGCTCCGACACCACCTGGCGGTATGCCACGCTGCGGGCGCCACCGCCAACCAGCCGAACCGTGTCCACCTGCGTCAGCGCCTCGAGAGCGTCGAGTGCATCGAGCAGGCCGCACACCACTCCCTCCACCGCTGCACGGGCAAGCTGCTCACGCGACACATCGCTGCGAATTCCGGCGAGGAGACCTGTGGCCTTCGGCAAGTTGGGCGTCCGCTCCCCATCGAAGTACGGCAGGAGGGTGGCCCCTCCAGCCCCCGCGGCAGAGGCCAGCGCCAATCGATCGAACTCTTCGTGGCCGACACCGAGCAGCCGAGCAACGGCGTCGGTCACTTTGGTCGCGTTGAGGGTGCAAGCCAGCGGCAGAAAGCCGCCCGTCGCATCGGCGAAGCCCGCCACCGCTCCGGTGACGTCGGCGGTCGCGTGGTCACTGACGGCATAGGCGGTACCGGACGTACCGAGCGACAGCACGGCCACCCCAGGCTGCAGGCCGAGACCGAGTGCAGCAGCCATGTTGTCGCCGGTGCCACACGCGACCTTGGCGCCGTTCCATTGCCCGACCACGTCGCAGGGCCCGGCCACTCGCGGCACCACTGTCGACCAGTCGAAGTCCTTGTCGATGATCGACAGCACATCCCAGCTGTACTCCCCCGATGACGGCGACCAGTAGCCGGTGCCCGACGCATCACCGCGGTCGGTGACGAGCTCACCGGTGAGACGGAACGTCATCCAGTCGTGCGGCAGGAGCACATGCGCCACCTTGCTCCAGTTCTCCGGCTCGCTTCGGTGCAGCCAGCTCAACTTCGTGATCGTGAACGCGGCGACCGGCACGCTGCCGACGGCGGCCGCCCAATCGACGGGCCCACCTGGTAACTGCTTGAGCAACCAGCCGGCGTCAGGAGCGGTCTCGGTATCGTTCCACAGCTTCGCCGGCCGGATCACCTCACGGGACTCGTCCAACACCACCATTCCGTGCTGCTGACCGGCGACGCTGATGGCTTCGACCTGTGGCGAGCCGGCGACCGACCAGGCAGTCTCGAAGGCGACCCACCAGCTGTTCGGATCCTGCTCGGATCGCGGCGGCGTGGTCGGCGGATGGGGCGCAGCGCCACGAGCGACAACCGCGCCGGTATCGAGGTCACGCACCTCGACCTTCGTGCTCTGCGTCGAGGAATCGACGCCGGCAACGAGCCGTGTGCTCATCGGGAACAGTCGGCGGCTACGGCGAATGGGGCATCAGACATGCACGAACCGTAGCTGGCCTGCCATGATCGCTCTGATGCAGAGCAACTTGCCGTACATCGACGCCACCGAGTTGTTTCGAGTCGTCTCCTTGACCGACGCGCTCGAGGCATTGCGGGATTGCTTTGCCGCCGAGCCCACCCATGTGGACCGTGTTCACGCAGCCGCAGGAGGTGGAGAGTTGCTGGTGATGCCGGCGGCCGCGGGTGACGTGGCCG
Organism: Ilumatobacteraceae bacterium; assembly: GCA_036262105.1. Classification (GTDB taxonomy): domain Bacteria; phylum Actinomycetota; class Acidimicrobiia; order Acidimicrobiales; family Ilumatobacteraceae; genus JAENVT01. The sequence continues at coordinate 6,985 of DATAJN010000226.1, read as the reverse complement.
GCGTGAAGCTCGTCGGAATCCAGCCGTCGAACCCGGCACGGGGTCTGCCGATCATTCAGGGTGTCTACGTGTTGTTCGACATGCGAATCGGTCAAGCGGTCGCGCTGCTGGACGGCGCCGCGCTCACCACGTTGCGAACCCCGATGATCTCCGCCCTCGCTACCGATGTTCTGGCCCGGCACGACGTACAGTCGCTCGGCATCATCGGTACAGGGCCCCAGGCGGTCGCGCACGTGCGAGCGATGCGCATCGTGCGGCCCGCCATCGATCGAGTCGTCGTGGCTGGTCGCACCGACTCTCACGTCGCCCGTGTCGTCGAGGAACTGGTTGTTGAAGGCGAATCGGCGACCGCCGGTACATATGCCGACGCCGCGGCTTGCGACATCGTCTGCGCCGCAACGCGTGCCGACACTCCGCTGTTCGGTCTCGCCGACGTGGTCAGCGGTGCGCACATCAACCTGGTGGGCTCCTATCGCCTCGACCTGCGCGAGGTCGCGGCAGACCTCGTCGCCGGTGCAACGGTCGTGGTCGATGATCTCGATGCGGCAAAGGCCGAGGCAGGCGACCTGCACCTCGCGGTCGAAGAGGGTGTCTGGTCGTGGGACCGGGTCGCCGGCGACCTCACCGACCTGGCCAACGGGCGAGTCACGCGCACCTCGTACGCCGAGACGACGTTGTTCAAGAGCGTCGGGCTGGCCGTACAGGATCTGGTGATCGCCAGGCGTGCAGCTGTCGCGACCGGAATTCTGGAGGGATCGTGAGCAAGTCGGTCGTGATCGTCGGCGGCGGGCTCATAGGTTTGTCGTCGGCCCTGTTCCTCAGTGAAGCAGGTGCCGAAGTCACGGTCGTCGACAGCGGAGCGCTCGGTAGTGGTGCCGCTCGAGGCAACTCCGGGTTCATGTGCACGGCGATCGTCGAGCCGCTCCCCGCGCCGGGGGCAATCGGCAACGCGCTGAAGTCGCTGCGCGACCCCACGCGAGCATTGCGGATCCTCCCCAAGGCTGTTCCGAGGATGACCCCTTGGTTGTTGGCGTTCGCTCGCAACTGCACCGCGTCGCGATACGAGTCGGGCCGTGCCGCTTTGGCCCGATTCAACGGCAACAGCGCCGAGGTGGTCGAACGCCTCTCCCATCAGGGCGCAGCGGTGACGATGAGCCGTGAGTTGCTCGTGCCATACCACGATGTCGCCAAGGCCGAGCATCACTTCAAGGCGCTGCAACCGATGGTCGAGTTCGGGGCCCGAATCCCCGACCGCGTTGTCGACGGCGATGAGATTCGCCGGTTGGCACCAGCGGTCACCGAACACGTGCGTGCGGGTTTGATCTTGCCCGGTGATCGGGCGATCGATCCACGTCGCTACGTCGACTCGGTCATCGACATCCTCAAGTCCCGCAACGTGCGAATCATGGAGCACACACCGATCACGAAGGTCATGTCGTCGGGCGATCGAGTCCAATCCCTCGAGGTGCCCGGCGGAACGAACGTCGATGCCGAGGAATTCGTGCTCACCGCAGGCGCAGGTTCGCGCCTGCTGGCCAAGCAGTTCGACCTGCGCCTCGCGGTCGTCCCCGGCCAGGGCTCAACGTGGGTCTGCCGACGTCGCCGGGCCTCCAGCAGCCCGTGATCTTCGAAGAGCTCCACGCGGTCGCCACTCCATTCGGTGACCGTATTCGGCTCGGCGGGACGATGGAGTTCGGCGGCGACAACCCTCCGTTCGACGAACGCCGAATCGAAGCGATCGTGGCATCGATGCGGGCATTTCTCGACCTCGATTGGGACAACCGGTTCGATACCTGGGCAGGCTCGCGACCGATGAGCGCCGATGGGCTTCCGTTCATGGGGAGGCCCAAGCGCTGGCGAAACGTGGTGGTGGGCACCGGCCACGGCATGTTCGGCCTCACACTTGCTCCACCCAGCGGCGTAGCGATCACCGAGCTGATCATGACCGGGCACGCAACGAGCGACATCAGCGCCTTCGACCCGGATCGCAGCACCCTGCGCCGCTAGGCGCCGCCCACCTCGTCGCCCCAAACGTCACTGAGCACGTACCCGAGGGGATACGGATCAGTGGGATCGACGGAGCTCGTGCGTGTTCCGACCACCCATCCCCTGCCGGATATACGTGGCAGCACCGCCGGCCGGCCGCCGACCGTGGTCTCGCCGATCAACTCGACGATGAACTCGCTGTCGATCAACGATCGGGCAACGAATCGGCTCCCCACGCCGGCGACACCACGTGCCGCCATGATGGCCAGGCGGGCCGAGTTGCCGGTGCCACAGGGTGATCGGTCGACTCGCCCGCTCAACACAGTTGCACCCCGTAGCGAACCGTTGCTCGGATCGTCGTCACCGATCAGCATCACGTACGAGATGAAGTCGATCTCGGGAATCTCAGGGTGCTGCACGGTGATCGACTGTCGAGCGGCGAGCGAGATCGCCGTGCCGGCCTCGACCACTTGCCGGGCGCTGCCGCGGTCGAGTTTGACGCCGAACTGCGCGGGGTCGACCATGACGTAGTAGCAGCCGCCGTAGGCCACGTCGACGGTGATGTTGCCGAGGCCCGGCACGTACAGCGGAACGTCGAGAGCTTCGACGAATGACGGCACTCCGTCGAAGGTGACTCGCTCGCATCGGCCGTCACGGCAGTGAGCTGTGACGTGGATCAGCCCGGCGGCAGTCTCGAGGACAACCGACGTCTCCGGTTCGACCATCGGAACGGTGCCGGTCTCCAGCAGCGCAGTGACCACGCAGATCGTGTTCGAGCCGCTCATCGCGTGGGCGCGGTCTGCCTGGCAGATGATGAACCCCGCGTCAGCGCGTGGATCGAGCGAGGGGAAGACGAGATTGGCGCTGCTCTGTGGGCGCCCCCGCGGCTCGAAGCACAGGAACTTGCGGATCGAGTCGTCGACCTCGTTGAGGTACCGCAACTTGTCGCGCATCGACGCACCCGGCACCTCGAACACCGAGCCGAGGTAGCAGGTGCCCTGCTCGCCCTCGGCGTGGACCTCGACTGCGGTGTACGACCTCGTCGAGCGCACCGCTGCTCAGCTCTTGGCGTATGGCGCGGCGAGAGCCTGGTCGAGCACGCCGAGGAGCTCGGCGGCGACATCGTCGGTGAGGCTCAACAAGGGCGTCCGCACAGGGCCACAGTCGATGCCGAGGTGAGCGAGGCCGAGCTTGGCCTTCGCGTTGTACGAGCCGCTCTCCATGTTCTGGATCCAGGGGAGGATGGCGGCGAACTGCTCGATGGCCTCACCATGCTTTCCTTCGTTGGCCGTGTTCATGATGATGACGTGGTGGCGCGGGAGCACGTTGGCCGTTCCCGCCAGCCAGCTACGCACACCCCACGAGAAGTAGTCGGCGGCCTGGTCGTCGCTGCCGCACATGATGTCGAGGCGGCCTGCGTAGCGTCGTCGCAGTTGCAGGAACCTGGAGAAGTCTCCGCTCGATTCCTTGATGGCGATGATGTTGGGATGATCGGCAACCGCGTCGAGGCATTCGAAGCCGATCTCCACACCGGCTCGCGCCGGGTAGTTGTACAGCACCACTGGTTGATCGACGGCGTCGGCAATCGCTTTGTAGTGCGCCGCCAACTCACGCTGCGTCGGCAACGACGTCGGTGGGGCGGCGAGCATGATGGCGTCGTAACCCATGCCGACCGCTGCCTCTGCCAGATGGATGGCCTCACGCGTGGAACCGGCGTTGCAGCCGGCAACGAGTTGAGCACGGCTCCCGACCACCTCGCGAGTGTGAGCCATCACTCGCTCGCGCTCGTCGGACGACATCGCGTAGTACTCGCCGGTTGTGCCGCACGAGACGACACCGCGGACTCCGGCATCGAGGCAGTAGTCGATCACTTTCGTCAGCGTCGAGAGATCGAGACCTTCATCGGCGTCGAACGGGGTGACCACGGGAACGTAGACACCTTCGAGTTTCAAGTCGCTCATGTGCTCACGGTACCACCGGCCCGGTGGCTAGCCCAGTGCCATCAGCGCGACGCCGACGCCGCTCGCGGCGACGCCGATGGCCTGCCACGGCTTGAGCTTCTCCTTGTTGAACAGCACCGACAGGAGCACGCCGACAGCGGCGAATTGTGAGGCGGCAACCGAGACCGGCCCGGCTGCCCCCTTGATGTAGCCGAGCTTCAACGCGCCGAGGGCCATACCGCCGGCCAACCCGGAGCCGATTCCCCAGCGACGTGCCGGCTTGCGCAGCGCCAGGAGCGGGGCCTTGTCGACACGCTGCAGCATGACCAGGAACAGCAAGCCGGAAAGACGCTGGATCATCACCGGCGAGAGACCGGCTGCGTCGGATGTCTGTGAGGTGAGCGTGAATGCCACACCGAACAGGACTCCGGCGCCGAAGCCGAGCAACAGACCGATCTTCGTGCTCCCCAAGCCGCCTCGTTCGTAGGTCGTCAGGACGAGAGCAAGCAGGCCGAGCACCATGCCGCATGCGGCCACGGTGCTGGGGGTGTGCCCTTTGACGAGGTCGTACAACACCGGCACCGCGGCGAGCAGGACCGAAGCCACAGGAGCCACGATTCCCATGCGCGCCACCGAGTAGCCGCGGTACAGCAGCACCAGTCCACCCGACAAGACGATGCCCGACAACGCACCGAGTACGAAGTCGCGCAGTGTCCACTCGACGGGCTTGACGAAGAGAAGCAGCGGAGCGATCAATCCCGAGACGGCGAGATTTGTTCGGCTCACCGACACAGAGCTGATCGTGCGCGACGCGCGACTGGCTGTGAAGTCGCTGACGCCCAGCAGGATGCCCGCGACAACACCAAGGAGTACTCCCATGTCGCTCGCTCAGTCAGTCCGCAACCGGAACGCGCTCGGTCAGCGGCGGCGGCGGGTCTGCCGGTGGACCGTACCCGTGACGCAAGCCGGTCACGCCCCGGTAGGGCACGCGCTCGGCCGGCTTCCATCCGCTGAGAGTTGCTGGATCAGGGTCGAAGACCTGAACGCGCAACGGGTTGCAGTTCGGCTCGGCATCGGACCCTTCTCCCCACAACGGCACCGCGAGGTCGCCTCCCGGGCACAGCGAGATCGCCGCCAACAGGTCGATCTCGGCCAGCAGCTCGACGTAGTCGCCGGGCCGCGCCGGACAGCTCTTCATGAAGTACCGCTTGTCGTCGGGCATCAGGCCGGTCACCTGGAACAGGTTGATCACGTCGTGCACGTCGAACTCCGTGAGACCGAACTGCGCCACGGCGCGCGTGAGGTTGGAATGGCAATGGAAGTCGTACGCCGCGCCGCTGAGCATCTGGTTCACATAGGGGTCGCATCGCGTGCCGAGCAAGTCGTGACAGCCTGCATCGTCGTCGTCACGCCCGTAGCCGACGGTGTCGGCGATGAAGGTGACCATCGGCCGCAGGAACGGCAGGTTGCTCCACAGCCGATGCCCGGTGGTTACGTGGGTTCCGTAGAACTGGCGCGTGCGGCTGGCCCAGAATCGTTCTCTCGGGTCGAACTGCGACCACAGGTTGAGATCGACGACCTGCGGGCCGTCAAGGGTCGAGAACCGCACGATCTGGCCGGCCCGAAGCTCGAAGGCATGACCGGATCTCACCGGCACGACGATGTCGCTCACCGTCCGCCGATTCTGGTGATCCGATGCCAGGCGGCGGATCAGTTGCGGATCTGGGTTCAGGGGGCTGTCGACGGAAGCGATGTAGGAGGGTTGCGGCACGTCGGCAGCATGTCATATGGCGTCAGCGCACCAAGTAGAACAGCATGATGAGATTCAGTCTGGCGATCAACCTGGAGCGAATGGACTCGACCGTCGACATGGGCGCGGTCGCTGATCACGTGGTGGAGATGGTCCAGCTGGCTGACGAGGCCGGCTTCGACACCGCGTGGGCGGCCGAACATCACGCCATCGAGATGACGATTGCTCCCGCGCCCTTCCAACTGCTCGCCTGGTGGGCGGCCCACACCGAGCGCATTCGGCTCGGCACCGCGGTTGCGGTGGCGGCGTACTGGAACCCGATCCGACTCGCCGGCGAGGCCGCGCTGCTCGATCTGCTCAGTGGCGGCCGGCTGGAGCTCGGTCTCGGCCGCGGGGCCTATCAGCGCGAGTTCGACCGCATGGTCCCGGGTCTCGATTCCGCCGGTGCCGGCGCTGCATTGCGCGAACTGCTTCCGGCGGTGAAGGGCCTGTGGGCCGGCGACTACGCACACGACGGCGATCGTTGGACCTTCCCGACGTCGACCTCCTGCCCGAAGCCCTTGCAGCAGCCCCACCCACCCGTATGGGTGGCGGCCCGCGATCCAGACACGTTCGACTGGGCGGTGGCCAACGGTTGCAACATCATGTGCTGGCCGTTGATGCGCCCCTTCGCCGAGTTGCAGGCGTACGCCGGGAGGATGGAAGACGCGCTGGCCAAGGCACCTGGAGTTCCGCGGCCGAAGATGACTGCGATGCGCTACTCGGCGGTGTGGGCCAACGAGAGCGACGCCAATCGCTACATCCATGCAGTGCAACGTCAAGCGGGCCAGTTCGAGAACCTGTTCAAGCAACTCGGTGAGGTCGAGAACGGCTTCGCCGAACGGATCGACCTGCAGCAACTGGCCCATCGTGACGAGTACCGACCGGAGACGCTGCGCGAGCACCTGATGTTCGGGACTCCCGACGAGGTGATCGAAAAGTTGCGGGGGTATGAGGCGCTGGGTGTCGACTTCCTCTACTGCGCCAGTTACGGCGCTGCGATCGAGGATCAGAAGAGATCGCTGCAGCTGTTCATCGATGAGGTGATGCCGGCGTTCGCCACATCCTGATGGCGAAGCTCACCACCGTCCCGGTCGTATTGATCCACGGCGTCGGGCTCGACCACTCGATGTGGCTGCCGGTGATGGCGGCGCTCTCTGACCGCCGAACGATCGCCTACGACATGATCGGTCACGGCCATGCCCGCAAGCCGGCAGGGCCGTACACGCTCGGCGTGTTCGTCGACCAGCTCGACGCCATCGTCGAGGCA
>DATAJN010000225.1:0-3916 GCA_036262105.1 Ilumatobacteraceae bacterium | reverse complement strand
CCAATGTTGCGAAGGTGCGCCGGGTGGTCGGTGATGTCATTTCCGTTCAGAGCGATCACGCCGGCATCGGGTCGCATCAGCCCGGCGATCACGCGAAGCAACGTGCTCTTGCCCGCGCCCGACGGACCCAGAACGGCGACGATCTCACCGTCGTCGACGTGCAGCGACAACCCATCGAGAACTACGCGCTCACCGAAATGAAGGACCACGTCGTCGACGTCAAGCATCATCGGAGCTGAGTCGTTCGTGAGTGCCCGACGCCATCACGACGACGGTTGACAGCGCCAGCAGGATCGTCGCCATCGCAAAGGCCTGCGCTCGCGGCAGGGCTCCCGATCGGGCGAGCAGGCGGGCGATGGCAATGGGCACTGTCTCCCGGCCGGACCGCGTCAACACGGTCGTCGCACCGAATTCGCCGAGTGAGATGGCCGCCGAGAAGCCCGCTCCGGCCAACAACGGGCGACGCAAGGCGCGCACGTCGACATGCCACCAGGCGCGTATCGGCGTGGCTCCCAACGTCGCCGCTGCGCCGCGGAGATCACTCGGTGTCGAGCGCAACAGGGAGAGCAGGGCACGGACGACGAACGGTACGGCGACCAGCGCATGGCCGAGCGGGATGAGCCACCACCGTGCCCGCCAGTCGACCGGCGCGGTGTCGAAGGTGATCAGCATTCCGAGGCCGATGGTGACCGCTGATGTGCCGAGGGGCAACATCAGGCCGGCGTCGAGCAGTCGGCCGACCCGCGGCGACGAGTGGATCGCGGTCGCTGCGAGGAAGCCGATGGCAGTGGCGATAGCCGCGGCGACGACTGCGAATCGCAGCGAAGCGCCGATCGACGCCAGTGGATCGATCCCGAGACCGACACCGGGGCGAAGCTCGGCGTTGCCGAGCTTGGTCCACGCCGACATCGACCAGCCGTTGCCCACGGCGAACGACCGGCTCACGAGCGCCACGATCGGTAGTCCGACGGCGACGACAACAGCGGCAGCGACACCGCCGACCACGCGACGTTCGCGGCGCGAGCGCGGCGGCCGTGGCCCTGCGGGACCGCGCAACTCGAGGCTGGTGCGTCGCTGCATCCTCGACGCGCACACGATCACGACCGCCAGTACTGCAAGTTGGATCATGGAGAGGATCGCCGCGCCTCCGACATCGCCCAGCTGCGTGGCTCTCCTGGCGATCTCGACCTCGAGCGTCGGGTGCGTTGGCCCGCCCAGCACGGTGGCCACGCCGAACGAGGTGAAGCTGAACACGAAGATCACGGCAGCTGCCGACCACAGCGCCGGCCGTAGCAGCGGGATCAGCACCAGCCGCGCCGCCTCGATCGGCGTGGCACCCAGAGTGCGCGCCGCCCCCACCAGATCGTGGGGAACGACCGTGATCATCGACCCGACAAGTCGAACGACAACGGCGATGTTGAAGAACATGTGGGCCACGATCATGGCCTGCGCGGAGCCGTGCCAGGAGTGCGGTAGGAGCGCGAGGAACGCCGCGCCCACCACGACAGTCGGCAGGACGAACGGCACGGTCGTTACCGCCATCAACGCGCGGCGGCCGCGAAAGCTGTAGCGGGCCAAGACGTATGCAGGAGGCAGTCCGACGACCAGGGTCAACACGGTGCTGGCCACGGCCTGCCAAGTGGTGAACCAGAGGATCTCACCGAGGTGCCCGAACGGTGAGCCTCCACCGTTGCGATGCCGAACGGTCGTCCACAACAGGTTGGCCACCGGCCACGCGTAGAACCCGGCGATGAACAGCACGGGTGTCGCTGCAAGTGCTACGGCGAACCACCGCGGCAGGCGGTTCAGCGCAGCACGATGGTCGTCCACTCGTCCTGCCACTTCTGCCGGTTGGCGGCGATCGTGGCCGCATCGATCGAGAGCGTCGTCGACGGCACAACCGTGAACTTGGTGAACTCGTCGGGAAGAGCGACACCCGTACGCGCCGGGTAGACGAACTGGGTGAGTGGCAGCTCGCCCTGGAATCGCTCGCTGATCAAGAAGTCGACGAGCTTGCGCGCCTCGGTCTCGTGCTTCGTGCCGCGCAGAACACCGGTGAACTCGACTTCCCTGAAGCAGGTCGACGCGACCACGGCCGTTGGTGCATCGGTTCGCGGCGGGTCCGCGAAGATCACCTCGGCGGGCGGGCTCGACCCGTAGCTGACGACCAAGGGTCGCGTTCCCTTCGAACCCGCGGCGCCGCTGAACTCCTCGTAGTACGCCGACTCCCAGCCATCGACGACCTCGACACCGTTGCTCCGCAACGCCTTCCAGTAGGTCTGCCATCCGTCGGCTCCGAACGTGGCGATCGTCGCCATCAAGAACGCAAGACCGGGCGACGACGCAGACGGGTTTTCGACGACGAGAAGGTTCTTGTATCGCGGGTCGGCGAGATCTTCGAGGCTCTTCGGCGGTGCCAGGGCATGCGACGCGAACCAACCTTTGTCGTAGTTGATGCACACGTCACCGAAATCGACGGGCGTCAGCTCGTGGCCCGGCACGAGCGCGGTGAGGTTGGTGGCGATGGAGTTCCAGTCGTTGGGTTCGTACTTGCTGAAGACGTTGCCCTCGAGCGCAGCCGACAGTTGCGTGCTGTCGACTCCCCACATCACATCACCCTCCGGGTTGCCGGCCGTCAGGCGAGCCTTGGTCAGCATCGTGCCGGCGTCGCCGGCGGTCACGACCGACACCTTGATCCCGGTCGACTTGGTGAACTCGCCGAGGGCATCGATGAGCGGCGAGTCCTTCGTGGGGAACGAGTCGTAGGCAACGAGGGTCACGGCTGCGGGTTGGCCGGATGAAGAATCGGACCGGCCGCAGGCAACGACGGAGAGTGCGGCGAGGGAAGCGCCAGCGACGAACAGCAAGCAGCGCGAGGAGAACCGAAGGGCCGACGAGCCCGCAGCCGAACAGTTCACGGGACCACCAAGGTGAGGACGCCGTGGGTGACGGTGACTTGTAGCAGGTCGGTTGTCTCATTACTCAGGCCGCGCGTGCTCCACGAGTCGAGTGGTGCGTCGGTCAGGGGCCAGCGGGCGCCCGTGATCTCGACACCGCGGCAGGGCCCGTGCAGAGCGAGCAGTGAGAACGGGATCTTGGGCGGGAGATCAACCGCGATCGAACGCCCGGGATGTATGACGTGAATCGACACGTCGTCGAGCAGCAGACGAATCGTCGCGAACCGGGCGAGCGTCGGGTTGCCGAGCGCGGCGATAGTGCCGAGCGTGTGATCGAACCGGTCGCCTGCGGCGCCGAGCACGAGCAGGTCGCTGGCATCGATCGAGGCGGCGCGCCGCAGCGCCAGGTCGGTGTCCGTGGCGTCCTTGTCGACGGGGTATTGCTCGATCTCCAGCTCGTGGGCATACGCCCACATCTTGCCGTGAGCAGAGATGCTGTCGAGATCGCCGAGCAGCACCGTCGGCTTCAAGCCGGCGGCGACCGCGTGATCGAGCCCGCTGTCGGCCGCAATGACTGTGGCGTCGGCTTCGACCTCGGTGACGACCCGCGACGGCAAAGCCCCCCCTCCGATCACCACAACCACTTGCGACATCGCATCCCTCCGCTGGCATTACCCAGATCAGGTTCCGGTCGGTGGCGGCGCCCACCCTCTCAGCCCGCCGATCCTGCGAGCTCCCCGTTTTCGGTTGCGATGATCCTACCCGTGCGGCGTTGCGTCTGCACGACGACCGCGGCCAGGCCGATGACGACCATCACCATGCCGAGCACCTGCAGGGCGCGGATTCCCTGACTGAGGAAGATCGCCGACCAGACCACAGCGAGGGCAGGCTGGCCGACTTGCATCAACGACATGATTCCGATCGGCACCTTCCGTTGGGTGAACACGATCAAACCATGAGCCACCACTCCGGTGAGGAGCGTGAGCACGACGACGTAGATCATCTGCCGTTCGTCGAAA
>DATAJN010000224.1:0-3784 GCA_036262105.1 Ilumatobacteraceae bacterium | reverse complement strand
CCGCGCTGGTACTAGTCCGCTGAAGGAGCCGGTTGCCGGAAACCACCCGAGCACGTCGATGACCACGTCGGCGTTCGTCGGGGTGAACAGCGAGACCTTCCCGCTCGCGCCCAACTTGACGAGCACCGTGTTCGCTACGGTCTGGCCGGCGGCGAAGTTGAGGTTGGAGGCAAGCGGTCGGCCACCGCCGCTGGGCCACACCGTGAGGAACGACGCCGCAGCGGGATTGGTGACGGTGACGTTCAGGACGACTGCTGCAGCGCCCGATGGTGGCCCTCCGGCCAGGCCGGAGATCTGGACGTCGCGAGTGACAGCACCCACGATCGACGACGCGTTGCGTGTGTCGAGCAGACGCGCCGGCATCAACGGGGTGAACGCACTTCCCGACGGGAACCAGCCGAGGACGTCGACGACCACATCGACCCTGCCGGTGCTGTTGAAGATCGAGACCTGTCCGCCGTCACCGACCTTCGCAATCACCAGGTTCGGCACCGTCTGACCGGCGACGAAGTTGAGGTTGGATGCAGTCGGTCGTGTGCCACCGGTGGGCCACACCGTGACGAACGACGAGCCGATGGGATCGGTCGCCGTGACGTTCAACGCGACGGCGCCGACGCCCGAGGCCGGAACGTTGCCACGGCCGAGCACCTTGACGTTGGCCACAGCACCCTGCCCGAGCGCGCCGGTGTTGGAGAACTGGCCATCGATCGTCGGAAGGTTGCGGGTGTCGGCCAGGCGGGCAGGTGTGAGACCGACGTATGACTGGTTGTCGGGGAACCAACCGACCACGTCGACGATGACATCAACTGCTCCGCCGTTGTTGAAGATCGAGATCTTGCCGTTCGTACCCACCTTCGTGAGCACCGCGTTGGCGACCGTCTGACCGGGCACGAAGTTGAGGTTCGAGGCAAGTGGCCGAGGGGAACCTGTCGGCCACACCGTGAGGAAGGAACCCATCGTCGGGTTGGTGACCGTGACGTTCAAGGCAACGGTGCCAACACCTGTTGCGGGCACGTTGCCGCGACCGAGGACGGTCATCGTGACCTCGACACCTTGGCCGATCGGACCCGTTCCGGCGTACATGCCGTCGATCGTCGCCGGGTCAGCGGCCTTGACGATGGTGGGTGACCCGACCGGAAAAGCGATGGCAACCGCGAGTGCGATCGCCGACAGTGCTCCGCGCATTCGATTCACGTCAATTCTCCAGGATTCGCAGCAACAGATGATCAATTGACCACCCTCGGGAATCCGCCCGGATTTGTTCAGTATGCCGTGAGAACTTTCCGATCATCAAGTCCTTGGTCCTGACCTGGCAGCAATACCACGCTGCGCAACATCACCGCCGCAGCCTGGGGGGTTTTCGGGAGCGGAACCCTGCCTTGACAACGCCACAAGCGCTTGGTAGCAACGAGCATCCGCAGATGGCTTGTCTTTGTGTTGCTCGTCGGCGGAGTCGTCGCGCTGGCGATCGGCTTCAGTCCGCGCGACTCGACCTCGTCGGTGAGCGTCGGCTCTGGCCCTGCGGCGTCGGGCACGCTGTTCCCCGTCTCTCAAGCCGGGCCTGAACGGTTGCCAGCGGTGGAGCAGGCAGCGGTCGAGGCGCTCGGCAACACTGGCGCGGGGACACCGGCAACGCACGACGGGCATTCCAGCGTCGACCCCGTGGCGGAGGTGCCGTTGAACGCAGCCGACCAGGCACAGTTCGACAGCCAATGGGTCGCCGCTCAGCAGGCGATCGCCCAACGCGACACCTTGGAGAAGGCCGCCGCGCTCGGCTACGTACGCGCCGCCGCTCCCGCTGGCGGGATTGGCACCCACTGGGTCCTGTGGTCGCAGATCGCCAAACCGTTCGACCCGGCGAAGCCGTCGATGCTGCTGTTCGACGAACGACGCAAGCCGGCCGTACTCGTCGGGTACTCGTACGCGTTGCAGACGCCGACGCGGCCGGAAGGTTTCGCCGGCCCCAACGACCACTGGCATCAGCACATCGGCCTCTGCGTGGACAACGGTTGGGTGGTCCGCGAGCAGACATCGGGGCCCGGCGCGTGCAACGGCACCTACATCGCCGGCGGCGACTTCTGGATGCTTCATGCCTGGGTCGTGCCCAAATGGGAAAACCGCAAGGGACGCTTCGCGCCGTTCAACCCGAACTTGTGCCCCTCATATGTCGGCACTCCCGACGTCAACCTTTGCCCCGACTGAGCTGTCACTTCCAGATCAGTGCGGGTCGTGCCCGTGGGGGTGCTCGCCGATGATGAAGTCGTTGTGGGTGCCGTGCTCGATGCCCTGCAAGGTGATCCCGAAGGTTTCCAGCAACCGTTCCGCCTGCAGCACCTCGCTCGGCGGGCCCTGGGCCACGATGCGCCGGTTCAACAGCAACACTTGGTCGCACGCCGATGCCTCACCGATGTCGTGCGTGGCGGTCACCACGGCGGCACCGCGCGCTCTGGCTGAATCGACCAGCAGTCGGTAGCGCTCTCGTCCGGCCATGTCGAGACCCGCGGTGGGTTCGTCGAGAACCAGGAGATCGGCCTCGTGAGCGAGCACCTGGGCGAGGTAGACGCGTTGCTGCTGACCGCCCGACATCGAATGCAGCGGCTGATCGGCAAGGTCGGTGATCTCCATGTGAGCCATGGAATCGACCACGAGTTGGCGATCGTGAGCCGACCTTCGTCCAACGAGACCGAGTGAGGCGAAGCGGCCCATGCGCACGACCTCGACGGCGCGGATGGGCACCACGAAGCGCGTGCCGTGCGACTGGCGCAGGTAGGCGATCTGCTTGGGGCGCGAGCCGGGAGCAGATTGCAGCACCTCGAGGGAGCCACCAACCGGCGGGATGAGTCCGAGGATCGTCTTCAGCAGCGTCGACTTCCCGGAGCCGTTCGTGCCGACGAGCGCCATCGCCTCGCCCGGCATCAGTGAGAGCGTGATGCCCTCGACGACTCGTTCCGCGCCGTAGCCGACGACGAGGTCGGTGGCGCGGATCACTGGTGGCACGTTCACGACGCACCCGATGGCGCAAGGCGACGCGCAGTTCGGCTGCCACGCACGACTTGGATGGTGAGCACGACGAAGAAGGCACACACCGTCACGAACACCACGGTTGCCCCTGCCGAGAAGTCGTAGTGATAGCTGAGCAACAGGCCGACGTACACCGACACCGCACCGATGCCGATTGCCCAGGCGATCATGGCGCCGACACGGCGGGCGAGCAATGCGCCTGCCCCTGCGGGGGCGATGAGCATCCCGAACACCAGCAGCGTGCCAACGGCCTGGAAGCTCACGACCACCGTGGTGGCGACCATGGCCAGCATGATCGCGTGATAGCGGCGCGACGGGAAGCCCGACACGTCGGCCTGCTCGGGATCGAACGACAACAGCAGGAACGGGCGGTAGAGCATGGCGACGCCCGCGAGCACGACAACGGTGGCGATCGCCAGGAGCAGGATGTTCGCGGGACGGATTCCCAGGATCTCGCCGAAGAGGATGCGGACGATGTCGCCGTTGAACGAGTTGGAGCGCGACACGATGATCACGCCGAGAGCGAGCATGCCGACGAAGAGCAGCCCGATCGCCGTGTCGGACGACAACCCGGAGCGGCTGGTGACGAAGCTCACGCCGATGATCATCACTGCGGATCCGACGGCGGCGCCGATGATGCCTGGAGCGCCGAGCAACAACGCTCCGGCGACGCCCGGCAGCACGCCGTGGGCCAACGCGTCACCGATGAACGCGAGACCGCGCAGCACCACGAACGTGCCGGCAACTGCGCACAGCACGGCCA
>DATAJN010000223.1:0-6237 GCA_036262105.1 Ilumatobacteraceae bacterium | reverse complement strand
GGCCCCCGGGTTCAGCTTGCGGAGCCACTTGAACGACGTCGACCTTCTTCGACGCGAGTCGACCCTTCAACGTCGGATAGCGCGGCAGGTTGATGCCTTCCTTGACGCCGAGCACGGCAGGCATCGGCACCTCGTAGACCTCGACGCCCACATCCGCTTCACGACGGGCGCGCAGCGTTTCGACTTCTACAGCGATGCCCTTGATGCCGTTGACGATCGGGCGAGCGAGCGCGTGGGCCACACGAATGCCGACCTGGAACCCACCGGAGTCGGCGGATTCGTTTCCGAACAGGATCAGGTCGAAGGCACCGTCAGCAGCCTCGATGTCGGCGATGGCTGCGGCGATGGCCGCAGCGGTTCGCTGCGGATCCCAGTCGGGCCCGGTGATCGACAACAGCACCGCTTTGGCCACGCCGAGGCTCGCGGCGTATCGCAGCTGCTCGTCGGCCTCGGCGGGGCCGAGCGTGAGGACGGTAGCCTCGCCGCCGTGCTGCTCGACGAGTCGCACGGCTTCTTCGACGGCGCACTCTTCGTGCGGGCTCATGGTGAACCCGAGGAAGGCGGTGTCGACCTCCTGACCGTCGGCGGTGATGTTGATGCGCGCTCCGGGCGCCGGAACGCGCTTCACGCAAACCAGGATCCTCATGACTTCATGCGGGAGTCGTCGGGATCGAAGAGTGGTGTGGACCCGGCGCGCTCCACCGTCACGGGGTAGCACTCGTTCATGTACATCACCTGCAGCTTCGTGCCCTCCACCGCATGCTGCGGAGGGAGGTAGGCGAGCAGGAGGTACTTGCCGACCGACGGTCCGGCCCCGGCGGTGGTGACACGCGAGACGCGACCCTTCGCGTCGAGGATGCGCTCGCCGTCGAGTGTGAGGATCGGTTCGTTGCCGCCCGTCGGAAACCGGTCGTAGCCGGCCGCGCATCTCTGCGAATCCATCGACAGCGTGCACATGGTTGCAGCCGGTGCCTCGTCGCGGGCCCCGAGATACGCCGCCTTGCCCATGAAGTCAGCAGACTTCACCTTCGGCCGGGCGAGGCCCGCCTCGACCGGGTTGTACTCGCTCTCCAGTTCGGCACCCATCAGGCGGTAGCCCTTCTCGATGCGACCCGTGACGGCGTACACACCGATGCCGACCGGGATGATGTCGAACTCCTTGCCTGCGTCGGCGATCGCATCCCACACCTTCAGGCCGTGTTCGGTGTGGGTGTACACCTCCCAGCCATTCTCTCCGACGTAGGAGATCCGGAACATGATGCACGGCACTCCGTCGATCAGCACCTCGCGCACTGCGCCGTACGGGAAGCCGGCCTGGGCGACGTCGTAGGGCTTTGACTGATCGGTGACGATCTTGGCCATCGTCTTTTCGGCGTTCGGACCCCACACGCCGATCGTGCACATCCCGTGCGATACGTCGGTGAAGCTGACCGAGCCGTCGGTCGGCATGTACTTGCGGAACCAGTAGTTGTCGCGGCCACCGTCGAAGGCTCCGGTGATGACGCGGAAGTGATCGTCGGCGAGACGTTGGATGGTGAGGTCGCCGCGGAAGCCGCCGTGCTCGGTGAGCAGAGGCGTGTACACGCTCCGGCCAACTGCTACATCCACGTTGTTGACGCACATGTACTGCAGGTAGGCCATCGCTCCCGGGCCGGTGATGTCGAATTCGTTGAACGCCGTGAGGTCGACCATGCCGACGCTCTCGCGCATCTGCAGATGCTCTGCGTTGGTGATGGGGCTCCACCAACGCGCGTCCCACTCGTGCTGGCGCGGGGTGAAGGCTTCGGGGAACTTGTCCTTCAACTTGGCGTTGCTCTCGAACCACTGCGGGCGCTCCCAACCGCGCGCATCGAAGAACACTGCACCCAACGCCTCTTCGCGGGCGTAGAACGGGCTGCGGCGCATGCCGCGTTGACTGGCCCACTGCTCACGCGGGTGGACGATGCCGTAGGTCTTGTTGAAGTGCTCCGCGCACCTGGCCATGATGTGGTGCTCGGTCTTCTCGTGCGGATAGAAGCGACTGATGTCGGTGCTGTGCGGGTCGCACAGGTGCGGGTAGCCATAGGTCATCCACTCGGCGACGATCTGGGCGATACCGGGTCCTTCCTTGATCCACACAGCCGCCGCGCTCCAGAGGTTGCGCACCTCGACGGTCTCTCCCAACACGGGGTTGGCGTCGGGAGTGAGGCTCAACAACCCGTTGATCGCATAGCGGATCTCCGCCTCGCCGAGCATCTCCATCAAGTCGATCGCTTCTTCGAACTGCTGGTCGAAGTCGTCGGCCGTGAACGGAAGCTCGGTGGGCGAGAGTGCCGACTCCTCGTTGGACGGGATGTCGTCGGGGTGCACGAAGATGGGACGGTGGGCGTAGGAGCCGACCTCCATCGACCCGGCGGTCTGGCGTTCGTAGCAGAACGTGTCCATGTCACGGACGATCGGGTAGGCGACCTCCTTGCCGCTCTGCTGGAGGATGTCGATCGGCCCGACATCGGCCATCTGGTGCACAGCGGGCGTCAGCGGGATGTTGGCACCGGCCATCTTGGCGATGCGCGGGCTCCACACGCCACAGGCGATGGCGACGTACTCGGCCTCGATGCGACCGCGGTTCGTCACGACAGCCTTCACCTTCGGTCCGCCGGGACCATCCTCGGTCTCGATGTCGAGCACCTCGGTGTTGGCGAACACTTGCAGTGCGCCCTTGCCGACTGCCTCGTTGCGCATCTGCGTGCCGGTCTCCAGTGAGTCGACGCACGACACGCTCGGCGTGTAGAAGCCGCCGAGCAGGATCTCTTCGTTGATGAACGGCACGAGCTCTTTGATCTCGGCAGGAGTCACCAGTCGGGAGTCGATTCCCCACGCCTTGGCCGAAGTCATCCGCCGCTTGAACTCCTCGAGGCGGTCGGGCTTGCGAGCCACCTCGATCCCCCCGGAGGTGTTGTTGAGTCCGTGCTCGATGTACTGCCGCTGGCTCTCCAACGTGAGGAAGGCCATTTCCTTGTTGTGATCGGTCGGGAAGATGAAGTTCGAGGCATGCCCGGTGGATCCACCGGGGTTGGGCAACGGCCCCTTGTCGATCTGCACCATGTCGGTCCAGCCGAGCCGGCTGAGATGCCCGACCAGGCAGTTCCCTACGATCCCGGCGCCGATGACGACGCATTTCGCCTTCGCTGGCACGCTTGCGCTGGGCGCGGCCTGACTGGTTGTGTCGCTCATCGTGTTCCCCACTGTCGTCGGTGTTCTTGTCAATCACCTGATCGGTGATATATCTTTTCGATATCACGAACGTATCACTCAGCGAGCAGGCGTTTCAAGCGATCCGGCGGATGATCGTGACGCTCGAGCTCGCCCCAGGCGCCGTGGTCAGAGACGACCTCTTGCAGCAGCAGCTGGGCCTCGGCCGCACCCCGATCCGCGAGGCGCTGCAACGGCTCGTGCGCGATCAGTTCGTCACGATCATCCCGCGGCGCGGCATGTACGTGTCGAGCATCGATGTGTCGGAGCTGTCGACGCTGTACGAGACGCGAGCCATTCTCGAGCCGTACGTGATGCGCCTGGCATGTGCTCGCGGACGTAGCGCCGACTGGGAGCTCATGGCCGCTGCACTGGCGCGGGCAACCGCAGGTAGCCCGTCGACCGAGTTGTTGGAGATCGACCGCGAATGCCGCGAGATCGTATGGGCCGCTGCCGGCAACCGGTTCCTCACCGACACCCTCGACATGCTGTACGCACAGAGCGACCGTTTGTGGCACCTGTACCTCGCCGATGTCGCCGCTCTCGACGACGTCATCGCCGAACATCGGGCGATCCACGAAGCGTTGGTCGCCGGCGACGGCGAGCGCGCCGCCGCGTTGATCGAATCGCACATGCGGGCGTTCAACGACAAGATCGGCGACGCCGTGCGCCGCCGCTTGGAGTCACCACTCGCCGGCTTCTGACCATTCGACCCAGCAACCGGCCCTGTCACGTGGGCGTCGATTTGGGCCGCCGGCGCCCGTTCCGGCGCCCACGTGGGCTCTCCGGCGTATTCTCCGGTGGTGCACCTTCGAGACATCCCCGACCCGCCTGGCATCAGGCGAGCGAAGACGTTGCCGGCAGCGGCGTACGGCGCGGCCGACTTCTACGAGCGCGAGCGCACGGCGATCTTCGGTCGCGACTGGCTGTGCGCTGGCGTTGTCGACGAGATGCCGTCAGCGGGCGCGTGGACAGCACGTGTGGTCGGCGGACTGCCGGTGTTGTTCGTGCGCGACAAGGCCGGCGAGCTGCGTGCTTTTCTCAACGTGTGCCGCCATAGGGCATCACCGCTCTGTGAGGACGGCGAGACCCACGGCGGCTCACTGATCCGATGCCCGTACCACTCGTGGCTGTACCAGCTGGACGGGTCGTTGGCCCGCGCTTCGGGCGTCGGCTCGCCGGACGACTTCGACGTTGCCGACTACTCGTTGAAGGCGGTGCGATTGGCGGAGTGGCGACGGGTGGTGTTCGTGTGCGTCGACGATTCAGCCGAACCGTTCGATCTTGGCGCGCTCGGCGCGGCGATCGCCGCGTATCCGCTCGAGTCGATGGAGCTGGCACTGTCAGAGAGCAACGACCGGCCGTTCAACTGGAAGGTGTTGCTGGAAAACTACTCGGAGAACTACCACACGCCGTTCGTCCATCCGGAGATCGACACCAGCTCCAATGAGGACTACCCGATGATCTCCGATGGCATCGTGCTGTACGCGTGGGACAGGCCGTTGCGCCCGAGCGGATCGCGTGTCGATGAGATCCGCGCCACGTTGCTGCCCGGCGAGGCCGGGTGGCACGAATTGGCGGAGGCGCCGATGGACGGCCCGTACGGCATCGGCGGCTACCTCACGGTGTGGCCGAACCTGATGATCAACGTGTTCCCCGGGGCGTGCCTGGCGATGTGGATGGAGCCGCTCGACGCAACCACGACTCGCGTCGAGCGGCGGTTGTATGTCCGACCCGATCTCGACGACACGACGCGCAAGTCGATCGTGACCGCTCATCAGCGTGTGCACGACCAAGACGTCGACATCTGCACCCGCGTGCAGCGATCGCACAACGCCGGGATCGACGCTGACGGAGTGCTGGCGACCGTCGAAGAGCGTGGCGTCTACTTCGTCCACGAACACCTGCGAAACCGACTTCAGGTGTGCAACGGACCCCGCGTCGAGCCGAGCTGATCTACGGGCCGATCGACGTCGTCGTGGAAAAGGCTGTGGGCTCGACGACAACGTTGGTCGTCGAGGTCGCCGGTGCGCCTTGCACCCGATCCCAGTAGTCGGCGCCGATCACCACGGCAACCATGCCCTGGATCGGACTGCCGAGATACGACGGATCCCACGTGTCGAATCCGTCGATGCCCAGCAGGCCACCAACAGAGGATGCCATCGGTCCGTTGCCGCCGATCGGCATCACCATGGTCTGTTCCGAGGCCTTGCCCGTGCTGGGAACGATCGTCCGGTCGTAGCCGGCCAATCGCTGGTACGCATCTTCCATCGCGCCGGCGGGTGCCCCGGCGTCGAGCAACATGACACCCTCGAAGATGCTGAGCGTCGTCGCCGTTTCGTTCCCGTTCAGGATGGTCGTGCTGACGGTCGGGCCGGAAAACATCGCCGTCTGCAATTCCTGCCCCTCAACTGGGGGAACCGAGAAGTCGACGGTTGGGTTCGCAGCCTGCATCTCGTATACATCTGCAAATCCGAGGCGACGAGCAATCTCGTGCCACACGACATAGGTGAACATCGCCTGGCACGCCGGGGTGGTGCACCCGAACTGGTCCGCGGTCGGCATCACTTCAGCGGTCGATGGGTCGAGAGGTGGACGTTGGATGTTGAGCGCCGCGCCCGACGGATCGGTTTGCGCGCTCGACAACGCCTCCCACACCATCCACGCGTGGACCTGCTCGAAGGCAACCGCCGTCGTCGTGGTCTCGCCGCCATCGGGCAGGTAGCTCGTGGACGGGAGCTCACGAGCGAGGGTGCTATCTGCTGGGCTCGCCACCGATCTGGGTGCCACCCCATCGCGACGGATGATCAGCGCCGCGGTTGCCACGCCGGTGCATGCGACCACGCCTGCGGTGGTGGCCATGCGGCGACGGCTGTGTCGGCGTGCTCTTCGCCGAACGTCGGTGAGTGACGGTCGGGCGTTGACCGGCCCCCGAACACGGGCCATCGCCTCGCGCAACAGCGGATCGAGATCAGTCATTGGTTACCTCCAGACGTAAGCGGGCAA
>DATAJN010000222.1:0-10898 GCA_036262105.1 Ilumatobacteraceae bacterium | reverse complement strand
CAGATCGCTCGTCGGGCTTCCGGCGATGGCCTCGGCAGAAGGGAAGGCGTGGGTGACGCCGTCGACCGGCGCCGCCAGCGGCTCGCCGACAGCGGCCACGAGACGGGCGGCCAGCGTGCGCGCCCCCTTCACCGACACCTGTTGGCCCAGCACTGCCCTGGTGAGCAGTTCGACACCATCTGGATGACCCGGTGAACGCACACCCGGCCGCTTGCGAACGAGCGGCCCGAGGATCGGATCCTCGGCGAAGTGGCTCTCGATCGTGTCTGGATCGGCGTCGAGGTCGAGCAAGCGCCGGCAGCGCTGTACCGCTGCTTGGGCGTCGGCGACGTTGTCGAGATGCAGCGTGCACGTGATCGCATTCGGGCCGGGCGCACTCGGGCCCGCCGACAAGGCGACAACGGCGTTGCCATGACTCAGCCGCAACGATCGACGATAGGTCGCACCGTCCCACGTCTCGACGCCGGGCACCGCCCGATCGCCGAGGAATCGGAAGATGGATTCGCTGTGGAACGGCGCCCGGTACGGCAGGCGCAGCGACAGCGTGCCGCCGGCAGCGATCGGCTGGCGCGAGCCGCGAAGTTCGGTGGGCGACGATGCGAACACTTCGCGAATGGTGTCGTTGAACTGGCGTACGCTGGCGAAGCCGGCAGCAAAGGCGATCTGGGTGATCGGCATCGAGGTGGTCTCGATCAGCGTCCGTGCGGTCTGGGCCCGTTGCGCGCGCGCCAGAGCCAACGGGCCGGCGCCGAGCTCGGCCGTGAGCAGTCGGTTGATCTGGCGCTCGCTGTAGCTGAGCCGGGCCGCAAGGCCACCGACGCCTTCTCGATCGACGAGACCGTCGGCGATCAAGCGCATCGCTCGACCGACGACATCGGCGCGGACGTTCCACTCCGGCGACCCCGGCGAGGCATCGGGACGACACCGCTTGCAGGCCCGGTAGCCGTGCTGCTGAGCGGCCGCGGCAGTGACGAAGAACTCGACGTTGTGCCGCTTCGGCGTCATCGCCGGGCAACTGGGGCGGCAGTAGATCCCCGTCGTCTTGACGGCCGTGATGAAGCACCCGTCGAAGCGGCTGTCGCGGCTCTGCGCCGCCCGGTAGCACTGTTCGTCGTCGAGGATCACGAGACCATTGTGGCGCGCCCGCTGATGGTTGACTAGCGGAATTCAGACAGTCACGTGGAGGCGCGAGCGGGGTACGGCGACTTTCCACAGAACGACCAACCCCGCAGCGCAGAACGCCGCGCCGCCGAGGAAGGCGGTGCGCTTCGAGCTGAGATCGGCCATCGTGCCAAGAAGCAGAGCCCCGCTCGCCGTGCCGATCTCGAAGAACATCGTGAAGGTGGAGATCGCTCTCACTCGTTCGTGCTCGGGCACCGTGTCGACCACCATCGCCATCAATCCGGGGTAGTTGAACGAGATGCCGATGGCGACGATGACTGTGCTGGCGAACACTCCGACGGGCCACGGCAAGAAGAACAGCATCGCCAAGCCGACCATCATGAAGCTGAGCGCGATCGTCACGGCGTTGGCATGTCCGATGCGATCGGGAACGGTCGCGGCAACGATGCGAATGATCAGACAGACGGCCGCGTATGTGGCGAACACCCACTTCGAGCCGCTCAACCCCACAGAGACGGAGTACTCGGGCATGAACGCCGTGAAGGTGACGAAGCCGCCGACTCCGAGCGCCAGCACGAGACCGGTTGGAATCGCCGCCCGATGAAATCGGGGGCCGCGCTCGCCTCCGTGCTGCTGGTGCCTCATGCCCGCCGGTGTCAGCAGCGCCAACACAGATGCGAGCGCGGCGAACCCGGCCGCGGTCAGCAACCCGGCGTCGAACCGATCCCGACCGATCACCGATTCCCCGATCACCGGGCCGATGCCGAGCCCACCGAACACGGCGACGGAGAAGTAGCTCGCTGCTTCGGCCCCGCGCCCCGACGGTGCCAGATCACTGATGCTGGTTGCCGCGCCGACGAACACGGCAGCTTCACCGATCCCCTGCAGGCAGCGGAGTGGGAGCAAGCCCCACCGAGAGTCGATCAACGCGCATGCGGATGTGGCCACGGCAGCAAGCAAGGCACCGAAGACCATCGTCGATCGAAGACCGTGTTGTTCGGCGAAGCGGCCAAGCTGCGGCCTGATGAGCACGGCGGCGATGCTGAACGTCGCCAGGTTCAGACCGATGTCGATCTCGTTGCCGCCGAGCTGCTCTTCGATGAGTCGCGGCAAGAGCGGAGTCATGACACCGATGTAGATGAACATCACGAGTGCCGCCGTCGTGATCAAGACGAACGGCCTCGTGACCATCCGCTCGGGCGGGGCCGGGTTCAGGACGGCTCTTTGGGAAGCCCGAGCACTCGCTCGCCGACGATGTTGCGCTGGATCTGGCTGGTGCCGCCCCAGATCGTCTCGCTGCGACTGAAGAAGAAGGCGCTGACCATCGGACTCACCGGGTACCCGGGCCGCCGCTTGTCGCGGATGGCGCCAGGCCACGAACCCACCGACGGGCCTGTGTCGACCAGCATCGAGGACGGACCGAACACGTCGAGCGCCAGTTCCATGGCCTCCTGGTGCATTTCGCTCCAGAACATCTTGTTCGTTGCTCCGAGCGCGGCGACACCGGGATCCTTCACTCCCGACAGCGTCGCCGACAACGATCGCAACCCGTTGATGCGCAGGAGCTGGATCTTCGTGTAGTACCTGGTGAGCCGTTGCCGGATCGCGGGATCGGTGAGAGCGCCGCTTGCGCGTGCCCGTTCGACGAGCAGGTTGAACTCCTCTTCGAAACGTCGGTATCCGGTGGTCGCCGACTGACCACGTTCGAACGCCAACGTGGAGTTGGCCACCTTCCAGCCGTTGTTGACTCCGCCGACGACGTTGTCCTTCGGGCATCGCGCTTCGGTGAAGAACACTTCGCAGAACTCGGCCGTTCCGTCGGGCTGTGTGATGCCGCGCACCTCGACGCCCGGCTGACGCATCGGCACCAGCAGGTAGGAGATGCCTTTGTGCTTGGGTGCCTCCGGATCGGTGCGCGTCAGCAGGAAGCAGTAGTCGGCGTGATGACCTCCGGTCGTCCACACCTTCTGGCCGTTGATCACCCATTCATCGCCGTCGAGCACGGCAGTGGTGGCCAGCGATGCCAGGTCGGAGCCGGAGTTGGGCTCGCTGAAGCCCTGACACCAGCGCACGGATCCGTTGAGGATCCGTGGCAGGAACTCCTGCTTCTGCTCCTCGCTGCCCCACTGCAGGATCGTCGGGCCGACGAGCGTGTCACCGAAGAAATCAGCGCGCAGCGGTGCCTTGGTCCGGGCGAACTCCTCCGCCAGCACCACACCCTGCATGGTGGTGAGTCCTTTGCCGCCGTACTCCTTCGGCCACGTCGCGCAGATCCAGCCGCCGTGGTACAACGTCTTCGGCCACTGCTCGTTGAACACCTTGCGCTGCTCCGCACCCATTTCGAAGCCTTCGTCGCCCCATCCGCTCGGGAGGTTGGCGGCGAGCCAGTCGCGGATCTCGGCGCGGAAGGCTTCGTCCTCCGGGGCGTAGGCCAGATGCATCGCACCAGTATTCACGGCCCGTCGAACGACCCACGAGTCCTCGGCGGTGGCGTCGGTCACGGATTCACAGTGCGTTCACACGTTCCACACGACAGCGAAACCTGCGATCCCTAGGGTCTGGAGCCATGGGTACCGCTGGTCCTGCTCTTCCGGATCGACACACAAACCCCCTCGTGTATCGGCTCGGAGAGCAGGAGCAGTCGGTGCTCCACGTGTTGCTGGCCAATCGTGGACGGGTGATCAGCCGACGCGACCTGGCCCGGCGCGCCGGGCTGGCCAACCTCAGTGAACGACGCTGCGACAGCCTTCTCGTCGCGATCCGGCGTGCCCTCGGCCCGAGTTCGGTGGTCACGGTACGCAGCCGCGGGTGGATGTTGAGCGACGAGGCGATCGACGCCGCCTTCGCTCTGGCCAGCGACCGTTTGGCGCATTGACATTCCTCCACCGTGGTGAACGAGTCGCCCTGCTAGCACCAGCTGACATACTGGGCCCGGTGCTGGCGAAGTCGATCGATGGTGCGTTCATTCGTCGTGCACGCGCCGAACTGATCGCCCGCGACGACCTGTCGGGTAGGGGTCTGGCACGGCGGTTGTCGGACCAGATGGATGGTTGGCTCGATGCGCTCGCCCGTGATCTGCCGCGGGGATGGGCCCTCGTCGCCACAGGTGGCTATGCGAACGGTCTGCTGTGCCCCGGCAGCGACATCGATGTCGTGCTGATCCACCCGCTCCGCGCCACCGCCGAAGAGGTGAGGTCAATCGCCGAGCCCCTGTGGTATCCCATGTGGAACGCGGCGGTGAAACTCAGCCCCGCGGCACACTCCGTCAAGTCGCTGCTCTCGCTGGCGTCAGCAGACCTCGTGACCGCGACGGCGATCCTGCGCTTGCGTCACCTCGCCGGCAGCGAGGCGGAAGTTGCCCAACTCGTGGCCGGCGGTGTCGACCAGTGGCGCAAGAAGGCTCCGAGTTGGCTGAACGAGTTGAGGTTGCTCACGGCAGAACGCTGGTCGAAGACCGGCGATGTCGCCTCGCTGCTCGAGCCCGACCTGAAAGATGGTCATGGTGGGTTACGCGACTACGACTGCATCCGCTGGGCACTGGCCACGGATCGACCGGAGATCACGGCTTCTCTGGAGGCGCCGATCGAAGATCTCGCCGCGCCCGCCGAAACGCTGCTGGCCACAAGGTGCGAGCTGCATCGCGTCACCGGCAAGTCCACGAACGTTCTGCTGCTGCAGGATCAAGACGCCGTTGCCGATGCAATGGGGTTCGCCGACGCCGATGTTCTGATGGCCCGTGTTTCGGAGTCTGCTCGGGCGATCGAATGGGCGAGCGAGCGTTTCTGGTGGCGCGTCGAGCGAGCCGCGAAGCGTGGCAAGGCTCCGGCATCGACGCGACGTGTCTCGGCGGTGCTGCAGCCCGGCGTCACGGTCGTCGATGGCGAGGTCGAGATCGACGTCGATGCCGCCGGCGTCGACCAATCACTCGTCCTGCGTGTGGCCGCAGCTGCCGCGCACGCTCGGTACCCGATCAGCCGTCGGGCGCTCGTGACGCTGTCGGCCACGATCACCGATGACGGCGAGGCCTGGCACGAACGAACGCGCCACGCGATGGTCAGCCTCCTCGGAGCAGGCTCCCATCTCATCGACTCTGTAGAGGCCCTCGAACGGTACGAGCTGTTCAGCCGCATGGTGCCCGAGTGGCGTCACGTCCGCAGCCTGCCGCAGCGGAACGCGTTCCACATCTACACGGTCGATCGGCACCTCTTGCAGACGGTCGCCAACGCTGGTGAGTTCGTGCGGACCGTCTCACGCCCGGACCTGTTGTTGATGAGCGCACTGCTGCACGACATCGGCAAAGGTCACACGACAGACCACATCGAGGTCGGCGTCCAGCTGGTCGACTCCATGGCACCTCGCATGGGGTTCCCCCCGGAAGACGTCGCCGTCATTCGATCGATGGTCGAGCACCACCTTCTTCTCGCGGAAACGGCCACGAGGCGCGACTTGCGCGACCCTCGTACCGCGGAGAACGTGGCGGCGCTCATCGGTGATCCGCTGCGGCTCGAGTTGTTGCGGGCGCTCACAGAGGCCGACAGCCGGGCAACCGGCCCCTCGGCTTGGTCTGCCTGGAAGGCCACGCTGATCGATGAGCTCACCACGGCAGTGTCCGCCGAATTCGCCGGACGGCCCAAGACGCCACAGGAGGTCGCGCTCGACGACCGCTTCCGCGACCTGATCGACGCCGTGCGGACGAGCGGCCAACTGCACACGCGCCGCGAGACCGCCGGTGACTTCGATGTGTGGGTGATCGCCACACACGATCAGCCCGGCCTGTTCGCCAAGATCGCCGGAACGTTCGCGATGAACGGGGTCGACGTCGTCGCTGCCGAAGCATGGACCAGCGCCGACGGCATCGCCGTCGACCAGTTCAGGGTGTCGCGCTCGGTGTCCAAGGGCGCCGAACAGAGCAAACTCGAACACGACTTGCGCGGTGTCGTACGCGGCACGATCGACATCGGGTCGCGGCTCGCCCAGCGCATTCGCATCTACAGCCGAGCCCACCGCCGGGCTGAGGCCGCGGCCCCACCTCGCCTCGAGGTGCTCGTCAGCAACGAGGCCTCGGCGTCGACGACGATGATCGACGTCCGCGCCCCCGACGCCATCGCGGTGCTCTATCGCCTGGCGGCAACTCTCACGGCTCGCGGTCTCGACATCCGATCGGCCAAGGTCGCCACCTTGGGCCACGAAGTGGTCGACGTGTTCTACGTGCAGCAACCCGACTCCCACGGCCGAGCGCTGCAGATCGACGTGTCCCAACACGAAGCCTTGCGCTACGACTTGAAAGACGCGCTGGCCGAAACCTGAGAGCAGACGCGTAGAGACCCACGGCAGGTTGCTGCCGTGGGTCTCTGAGCCCGTGCCGTCTTCAGATGGCTTCGTTGCCCATTTCGCCGGTGCGGACTCGGAGCAGGGAATCGACGCTGTACTTCCAAACCTTCCCGTCGCCGATCTTGCCGGTCTTCGCGGCGTCACCGATGACGGCGATGAGGTGGTCGGCGGTCTCGGCGGCGACGATGATCTCCACCTTGATCTTCGGGATGAAGTCGATCGTGTACTCCGAACCACGGAAGTTCTCGGTCTTGCCGCGCTGGCGGCCGAAGCCACGCACCTCGGTGACGGTCATGCCTTCGACACCGTTGGCGAGCAGCGCCTCCTTCACGTCGTCGAGCTTGTGTGGCTTGATGATTGCAGTGATGAGTTCCAGCATGATCAGAGTCCCTTACCCATGTAGGCGGCTTCAGGATGGTAGGCGGGTGCGCCGTGTTCGTGGATGTCGAGTCCTTCGAGCTCGCCCTCCTCGGATACTCGCAACGTGCCAGTGAGCTTGACGGCTCGCATCACGATGTAGGCGACGCCGAACGAGGCCACAGCGATCACAGCATTGCCCCAGACCTGGGCGAACAGCTGCTTGCCGCCACCTCCCCACAGCAGGCCCTTGGGGACACCGAACTGACCAGTAGAGAACAGGCCGAGGCTCCACGTACCCCAGATACCGGCAATGCCGTGGACTGCGACGGCGCCGATCGGGTCGTCGATGCGGAGGTGTTCGATCAGGTCGATGCCCAGCACGACGACTGGTCCGGCTATCGCGCCGATGATCACGGCGCCAGTTGCGTTGACCCAGTAACACGGGCACGTGATGGCCACCAACCCTCCGAGGAAGCCGTTGATGGTGATGCCGATGTCCCACTTCTTCACTCGTGGATACACCCAGGCCATTGCCGTGAGGCCGGCCGCCGCGGCGGCAAGCGTGGTGTTGGTCGCCACTCGGCCGATGCCGGCGGAGTCGATGGCCGACAACGTGCTGCCCGGGTTGAACCCGTACCAGCCGAACCACAGGATCACACCGCCGATCGCCGCAACCGTCATGTCGTGACCCGGCGGCAAGCCCCCACCATCGCGCTTGAACTTGCGACCGAGGCGAGGCCCGAGCACGATTGCTCCGGCAAGGGCGATCATGCCGCCCATCGTGTGCACCACGGTCGAGCCGGCGAAGTCGTGAAGCCACACACCGTTACGCGCGGTCTGCAACCAACCGCCTGGTCCCCACACCCAGTGGCCCAGGATCGGATAGATGAAACCACTGACACCGATGCTGTAGAGCAGGTCTCCCTTGAACCCGGTACGGCCGACCATGGCCCCGGACGTGATGGTCGAGCAGGTGTCGGCGAAGGCGAACTGGAACAAGAAGAACGCTTGGAAGGCGACGCCCGTGTCGAACACCCCGTGATAGGTGTACGTCGCAGGGGCTCCGTTCAAGAAGAAGAACTCGTGCCCGATCACCCCATTGCCGAAGCCGAACATGAAGGCGAACCCGAAGGCCCAGAACAACAGAGCGCAGAGGCAGGTGTCGACGATGCACTCCTGCAGGATGTTGACAACCTCACGCGTCCGGGCGAAACCGGCCTCGAGCATCATGAAGCCCGCCTGCATGAAGAACACGAGAAAGGCCGCGATCAACGTCCACGCGGTGTTCGTTCCATTGACAACGTCCTGGATCGGCACGTCGGCTTGAGGGGCAAGAGCGTGCACCGTGGTGCCCAAGATGAACTTGCCCGGCCCGAGGATGATCCCCGCTGCCAGGACGATGCCCATCATCTTTCCACCAAGGAACGTCACGAAGAATCGTTGCCGATCCTTGTCCCTGAGCCGCGCCTTCAAGGTCATTACTTCCACAAAGGATGTCCTCCTCGGATTGTCCCGGGGTGGGACGCCGTCAACGTAAGAGGCAGCGGTTTCGTGAGCGTCTCGCAATTGTTAAGGCAATGCGTACAACGTGTGTGCGGTCACGCTCCGAGCGCCGCCACGTCGAGTGGTCGGTTGGCTGCGCAATCGTTTGTGATCAGGGAGAACTCCCGAAAACATCTCTCCGGAAAATCGTTCTCCGTCTGTACAGCCACCGTTGAACATGAATACAGTACGAGTTGTCGGCTGCCCTCGGTGGCCGACCAGAACATTGGGCGACGTCGCACCCAACGACGCTCACTGTCAGGGGCTGTCCCCAGGTCGTCTTTCCGCAGATGACCTGGGGACGCTGCCCCCTTCCGCCGGCCGCGTAGAGTCGCAGGCATGACCCTGACCGAACCCCCTCGGGCCAAGGCCGAGCGCTGGACCGCGCAGTGGAAAGAGCTGTACGAAGAGGTCATCACTACGGGTCTTTGCACGGGCTGCGCCGGTTGTGTGGTCACATGTCCGCACGACGTGATCGGCTACGAGCACGAGGAGGGCAAGTACAAGCCGTTCCACCTCGAAGAAGAGCTCGGTCTCGACAACTGCATCCACGGCGAGAAGGGCTGCACGACGTGCACGCGTGCTTGCCCGAGGTTCCGGGCGTGGGAGACGAGCGCCGACATGCACCTGTTCGGCCGAATCCGCCAGCCCGACGAGATGGCGGGCATCTGGCGACAGCTGTTGCTGACGCGGGCAACCGACAAGACACAGCACGAGGTCGGCCAAGACGGCGGCTTCGTCTCCGCCATGCTCGTGTGGCTGCTGCAGAACGACTACATCGAAGCCGCCATGGTCAGCGGCGTCGAGCCGGACGACGCCTGGAAGGCGAAGCCGGTGCTGGCCCGAACGGTCGACGAGGTGTTGGCCACAGCCGGAAGCCGCTACACGTATTGCGCCAACCCGTTGGCGTTGCGCGAAGCGAGCGACCTGGGCCTCAGCCGGCTGGCGCTGGTCGGCATGGGTTGCCAGACGTCGTCACCACCGGTGATGTGGGACCGCAAGGCGGGCAAGGTCGGCAAGCCGTTCGTGTTCAACATCGGGCTGTTGTGTTCCAAGACGTTCGACGACGCGATCTTCCCTGAGCTCTTCGAGGCCAAGTACGGCCTGAAGAAGTCGGAGATGCTCAAGATGAACATCAAGGGTGTGTTCCAGATCTGGATGAAGGACGGCTCGTACCACGAGATCGATCTCAAGGAATGTCATCAGTGGACGCGCGAGGGGTGCAAGACGTGTCCCGACTTCTCCGCCGAGCACAGCGACATCGCCACGGGTGGAATCGGCGAGGACAACGACTGGACCTTGACGATCGTCCGCACCGAATTGGGCGAGGAAGTGATCACCCGGATGATCGCTGACGGTGTGATCATCGCCCGCCCGGCGCAGGAGGACGAGAAGGCGATGAAGCTGTTGCGCCTGCTCTCGATCGTCAGCCGCCGGCGATGGCCGGAGTGGGCCGATGCGGCCCCATCCGTCGGTGTACCTCCGCCGAAGAAGAAGGTCGCCGCCGCTGAGGCCTAGGCGCGTCGCCGGCTGGCGACGACCGCCACCACCAACATCGTGACGATCACCGCCAACGACACATAGGTGTCGAGGTGGTACCAGTGCGAAACCGCCATCTTCGTGCCCACGAAGATCAGCACCCCACCCAGAGCGTGTGACAGGTAGTGGAATCGCGCCTTGGCGTTGGCCAGGAGGAAGTACATCGCTCGCAACCCCAGGATGGCGAACGCGTTGGAGGCAAACACCAGGAACGTCTCGCTCGACACCGCCAGGATCGCCGGCACCGAGTCGACGGCGAAGATGATGTCGGTGATCTCGACCACGAACAGGGCAGCGAGCAACGGAGTGGCCACGCGTCTGCCGTCGACGCGTGTCAGAAACTTCTGGCCGTCGAGCTCGTCGCTGACCGGCACGATCCTGCGCAGGATCCCGAGGCCACGGGTGGCTTCGCTTCCTCCTTCGTCGTCACGGTGGCGGATGATCTTGGCGCCCGTGTAGACGAGGAAGACACCGAACACCAGCAGCAGCCACCAGAAGCGACCGATCAACGCACTGCCGAGGACAATGAAGGCGGCACGCATCGCCAACGCGCCGAAGATGCCCCAGAACAGCACGCGGTGCTGGTACTTCAAGGGCACCGCCAAGGTGGTGAACAGCATCGACCACACGAACACGTTGTCGATGCTGAGCGACTTCTCGATCAGGTAGCCACTGAGGAACTCGCCGAACGCCGCGCTGCCGAACGTCCAGCCGACCACGCCGGCGAACGAGAGACCACAGGCGACCCAGATGGCGGACTCGATCGCGGCCTCGCGCGGCGTAGGCGCGTGCGCTTCGCGATGGCGGTAGAGGTCGATGCCCAGCATGGCAACGATGACCGCGATGAGGCCCAGCCAGGCCCCGAGAGGGACATCGAGATCGACGAACTGGGAATGATCGGAAGCAGTGAGCATCAACACGTTAGGGCCCTTCGACTGTCGTGAAACCGGACAGTCGAAGGTCTCGCTCCCGCTGTTGAGACGGGCGAGAGGGCCGGGCAGCTC
>DATAJN010000221.1:0-1500 GCA_036262105.1 Ilumatobacteraceae bacterium | reverse complement strand
TCATGGGGCAGGCCCCGGTGCAGCCGGGAGATTGTTTGCCGTCGTCGTTCACCAACGATGCCGGCGGCAACGTGAACGGAAGCGACACCCCGCCGCCGAAGAAGGTCGGTGGCACGCCGACCACCGTCAAGCCGAACACCTCGACGACCGTCAGCGGAACCGCCACGCCGACGACCAAGCCGACGACCAAGACAACCGTCACCGTGACGTTCCCAGGCCAGACCACGACTCTGCCCACAACTCCACCTACGCAGTCACCCGCCCCGACCACCGTGGCGGCGCCTGGCGGGACGTAACCTCGACCTTTGGCGACGAGGCGAACTGGCTGCAGGGGAGTTCTCGTCGTGGCTGGCAGGGATGCAAGCAGCCGGCGACCGCGCGAGGATGGGGCAATGCGCTACCGATCGTTGGGCCGTACGGCTTTGCAAGTGAGCGAACTGTGCCTCGGCACGATGAACTTCGGTCCGAACACTCCTGAGGAAGATGCTCGAGTGATCATGGACCGAGCGCTCGAGCTCGGCATCAACTTCTTCGATACCGCGAACCGGTATGGCGGCGACAAGGGAGCCGGTGCCACCGAAGAGATCCTCGGCCGTTGGTTCGCCCTCGGTGGCGGACGCCGCGAGAAGGTCGTGTTGGCAACCAAGCTCTACGGCGCGATGTCGAGCTGGCCCAACGATGGCCGGTTGTCGGCGCGTCACATCCGTGCTGCTTGCGACGACAGCCTGCGCCGCTTGCAGACCGACCACATCGACCTGTACCAGATGCATCATGTCGATCGCACCGCGCCGTGGGACGAGGTGTGGCAGGCCATGGAAACGCTGGTGCAGCAGGGCAAGATCATCTACGTCGGCAGCAGCAACTTCGCCGGCTGGCACATCACCCAGGCAAACGAGCAGGCCAAGGCTCGCGGCTCGCTCGGGCTCGTCAGCGAGCAGAGCCACTACAACCTGCTGGTCCGCACGGTCGAGCTCGAGGTGCTGCCGGCATGCCTCGACTACGGGGTGGGTGTCATCCCGTGGAGCCCGCTGTCGAGTGGCGTGCTCGGCGGCGTTCTCAGCAAGGAAGCCACCGTGCGCCGGCAGGGGCCCGAATCGCTCAAGCGAATCGAAAAGTTCCGGCCGCAATTGGAGAAGTGGGAGAGTCTGTGTGCCGAGCTCGGCGAGCATCCGGCCGCGGTCGCCTTGGCGTGGCTCCTGCACCAACAAGGCGTCACCTGCCCGATCATCGGGCCACGGACGATGGAGCAGCTCGAGGGAGCTTCGCTGCGCGCCCTGGAGCTGGCGCTCGACGAAGAAACGTTGGCCGGCATCGATGCCATCTTCCCTGGGCCCGGCGGAACCGCGCCCGAGGCCTACGCATGGTAGGCGACCTACGGCGCAAGAGCGCGCAGCGGAGCCACCGGCACGTTGCGCAGAACGCCGTAGACCAAGAGCAGGATCGCCGTCGTGATCGCCAGCCACCTGCCGGTGAGCGGTGACACCCGAATCGGTGACGCGC
>DATAJN010000220.1:0-6489 GCA_036262105.1 Ilumatobacteraceae bacterium | reverse complement strand
TGCGACGGTGTCAACAGCTTCGTGGCCAAGGAAGCCGGGCTGTACGGCACACCGAAACCGAACGACTTCACACTCGGCGTCAAGGAGACCCTCGCACTCCCCCGGAACGTCATCGACGAACGCTTCGGTGTGCGCGACCGCGAGGGAGTCGACATCGAGATCATCGGGTGCACCGGCGGCATCAACGGCGGCGGATTCGTGTACACCAACCTCGACACGATCGCCGTCGGTGTCGTGCTGAAGCTGACGAAGCTCGCCGCTCAGAAGACACGACCGGAGGAGATCATCGCCGCGATGAAGCGACATTCGGCGATCGCTCCGCTGGTCGAGGGCGGTGAGTTGTGCGAATACTCGGCACACCTGATCCCCGAAGGCGGTTTGCGAATGATGCCGGAGATGACAGGCAACGGTGTTCTGATCGCTGGCGATGCGGCGGCCCTGTGCCTTGCCGCGGGCATCTGGCTGGAAGGGGTCAACTTCGCCATGGGCAGCGGGAGGTACGCGGGTCAAACTGCTGTCGAAGCCATCGCTGCAGGTGATGTCACTCAACGCGGCCTCAGCGGATACGCGCAGCGGCTCAGCGACACGTTCGTGCTCCGCGATCATCGCAAGCTGCGGCGCGCACCCGAGCTCGTGCTTGGTGACCGCGTCCAACACCTCTACCCGTCGATGATCACCGGCGTCGCCGAGCGCATGTTCCGTGTCGACAACCCTTCGCCGAAGCCAGGCCTGAGGCGGATCTTCCGCGAGGAGCGCGAGCGCGCCGGGGTGACTCGACGAGCATTGCTGCGCGACGCCCGCGACACGTTTCGGAGCTTCGGATGATCGAGCGCGACGCAACCTGGCCCGAGATCTCCTTCACCGACCGGATGGACACGGTCGAGTTCAAAGTCGACGACAAGCCGCACATCGTCGTCGATGGCAAGGTCTGTGCCGACTGCACCACGCGGGCGTGCATCGTCGCCTGCCCGGCCGACTTGTTCGTCCCTACCAGCGACGGCGGCATCGTCTTCAACTACGAGCAATGCTTCGAATGCGGAACCTGCTATCTGGTCTGCAACAACGAGGGCGCCATCAGCTGGTCCTACCCCGAAGGCGGGTACGGCGTCATCTTTCGGACCACCTGATGATCGCTGCGTGCATCAAGTGGGTCGGCGATGCGGCCATCGCCGGCCTGTCAGCAGCCGACGAGGCGGCGATCGAGATGGCCCTGCGCCACGGCGAGGCGAGAGGCCACTCCGTCATTGCCGTGACGGTCGGCGGCCCGCGGGCCGACCCTGTCATGCGGACGGCGTTGGCATGCGGAGTGCGCACCGCCATCCGCATCGACGCACCCGACGAGATGGACAGCGCACTGGTTGCCGCGGCGCTGACCCCGGTGGTCGCTCACAGCGCGGCCGTGTGGTGCGGCGACTTCTCCGCCGATCGTGGCACCGGCAGCGTCCCTGCGTTCCTCGCCGCCCAACTGCGGCGCCAGCAAGCGCTCGGGCTGATCTCGGTGGAGTTCGTCGATCCTCTGCGCGTGACTCGGCGGCTGGATGGTGGACGCCGCGAAGTGCTGCGCATCACCGGTCCGGCCGTGCTGTCCGTCGAGGGTTCGATCGCCCGCCTTCGACGTGCCCCGCTGCGCCCCGCTCTTGCGGCCCAATCAGCCGAAGTGTTGCCCTACGGCACCAACGTGGCGCCAGCTGACAACACCTCGCCAGTTGTCGTTCGTCCCTACCGTCCACGGGCGCGGGTTCTCCCGGGGCCGGCCGGTGCCACCGCCCTCGACCGACTACGAGTGCTCACCGATTCGTCGTCTGCGCCACAACCGGGCGAGACGATCGAGGCCGGCCCGACGGAGGCGGCACGCAGGATCGTCGAGGTCCTAGCGAGCTGGGGCTACGTCGAGGTCGCCGACTAGGACTTGCTTCGACTCCGGCGCCACGGCGTGGCGAGGCAAGAACCGCAGAGCAATCGCCGCCCCGATCAGCACCACGCCTGCCGAAACCCACGAACCGACCCGGAACCCGTCCATGAACGCCGTATCGACAGCGGACTTGACCGCAGCACCGGCTTGCGGGCCTGCCTGCAGGCCTGCCCGGCGGGCGACCTCGATACCCGCTCCCACCGAATCGCCGGCAATCCGTTGCGCGTCGGCCGGCACCGGCAGGCGGGCCAGTAGTTCGCCGAGGCGAGTCGAGTAGATCGAGGCGAACAGGCTCCCGATGATCGCCACGCCCAGCGTTCCACCCAACTCGCGGGCGGTGTCGTTGACCGCCGATCCGACGCCGGCCTTGGCGGGCGGTAGCGCACCCATGATCGCTTCTGTGGCCGGAGCGTTGACGAGACCGAGACCGCCGCCCATGAAGAGCATCTGTCCGACGACCAGCCAGTACGAGGACGTTGTCGTGTCGCGTGTGGTCCAGGCGAAGCCGATCGCCATCGACACCAGACCACTGGTCACTATCGCCTTGGTTCCGAAGCGCTCGGCGAGCTTGGCGCTGGCGGGCGCAGCCATCGCCGTGAAGAGCGCGAAAGGCACCGTACGCACACCGGCCTCGAGGGTGCCATAGCCACGCACGAACTGGAAGTACTGCGTCACCATGAAGATGAAACCGAACAGTGCGAAGAAGGCGAAGGCCACCGAGACGCTTCCGGCCGTGAACCGCATGTTGGTGAACACACCGACATCGAGCATCGGGTGATCGCTGCGTCGCTCCCATCGGATGAATGCGCCGAGAAGGACAGCAGCCAGTCCGAATGCGGCGAAGCTGGTCGGCGAAGCCCAGCCGTGCTTGGGGCCTTCGATGACGGCCCAGACCAAGATCGTGACGCCGGCGATCGACAAAGCGATGCCGAGCGGATCGAAGCGGTGGATGGTGGTGTCGCGCGATGTCGGCACGACCCTCCAGATCGCGACCAGGGCAACCACGATCACCGGCACGTTGACCATGAACACCGAGCCCCAGAAGAAGTGCTCGAGCAGGAACCCGCCGCTCACCGGTCCGAGGGCCACGGCCAGACCGCTCGTGGCCGCCCAGATCGAGATCGCGATCGCTCGCTGGCGGGCATCGGTGAACACGTTCACCAGGATCGCCAACGTTGCAGGGAAGATCAGGGCCGCCCCAATGCCCATGGC
This sequence comes from Ilumatobacteraceae bacterium, assembly GCA_036262105.1. Lineage (GTDB taxonomy): Bacteria > Actinomycetota > Acidimicrobiia > Acidimicrobiales > Ilumatobacteraceae > JAENVT01. Next base: position 3,365 of record DATAJN010000220.1, on the reverse strand, counting down.
CGCTCGCCAGCCGATCAGCTGGGCGGGCGTCGATGACAACGCGGCAAGCATCGACGTGGCACCGAAGGCGACCATTCCGACCATCAAGGTGCCCTTGCGCCCGAAGCGATCGCCGATGCTGCCGGCAGCCATGAGCAGTCCGGCGAACACCAGGACGTACGCGTCGACGATCCATTGCAGTTGGCTGGTCGTCGCGCCGAGTTCACGCACGAAGGTCGGCAGGGCGACGTTCACGATGGTGCCATCGACGACGATGATGAACACGGACGCGCACAGGACGGTCAGGATCAGCCACGGCGAGCGACGAGCGGTTGATGTGTTGGGCATCGGGGGGCCTTTCCAGGTTCGAGGTTGATAACATCGTTATCACAACGTAATTACCCGGTCGACATGACATTTGCCACATCCCGCCCCCACTATCCTGCCGCCATGGCGCAGCTCGATTCCGTGGGCTCGACCCTGCTCAGGGCAGCGAGTGATCTGCTCGCTGCGGAGGGTCCGGCAGCCCTGACAGTGAGGGGCATCGCCAATGCCGCCGGCGTCAGCACGATGAACGTGTATTCGCGCTTCGGCGGCAAGGACGGGGTCGTCGAACATCTCTTCGTCGAGGGGTTCCGCCGATTGGGTGAGGCGATGAGTTCGACACCGCCCAGCGACGACCCGATCGCCGACCTCCGCGCCTGCGGTCTGGGCTACCGGCGGTTCGCCATCGGCAATCAAACGCTGTACTCGGTGATGTTCGATCGGGTCGTACCCGACTTCCGCCCGTCCCCCGAGGCACAGGTTTTCGCCGGCACCACGCTCGACCTGCTCGCCAAGCGGCTTCAACGGGCCATGACGGCCGGGCTCCTCAAGTCGGCCGATCCGCTGCACACAGCCGCGTTGGTGTGGGCGACGTGCCACGGCGTCGTCAGCCTCGAGCTCAAACAGGTGAAACCCTCGGCGATCGACTGGCCGGCGGTCTACGACGATGCGACGAGCATGATCATCAAGGGTCTCACGTGACCCACAGGCTCGGCGCGGTCACTTGGACCGATCTCTGGAACCTGGCTCCCCGCCCGATCATCGCGATTCCCGTCGGGTCGTGCGAGCAGCACGGGCCGCACTTGCCGCTCGATACCGACACACGGGTCGCCGTGGCACTCGCTGAAGGGCTGGCCGGATCGTTCGATCCCGGAGATGTGTTGATCGGTCCCCTGCTCGGAGTCACGTCGAGTGGCGAACACGCAAGCTTTCCCGGCACGTTGTCGATCGGCGCCGAGGTTCTCGAGCAGATGATCATCGAACTCGTCCGCAGCGCCGACTGGAGCGCTGGGGTCGTGCTGGTCAACGGTCACGGAGGCAACGCGCGACCCGTGCAGCGGGCCACCAACAAGCTGCTCGGCGAGGGCCGCAGGGTTCTCGCTTGGTGGCCTCAGATTCGCGATGGCGATGCCCACGCCGGTGAAACCGAGACCTCGATGATGCTGGCCATCGCTCCGACCTTGGTGCGGTTGTCGCGAGCCGAGCCCGGGAGATCTGAACCGATCGCCGAGCTCATCGACGAGGTACGCGCCGGCGGAGTTCGAGCAGTCAGCCCCAACGGGATCCTGGGAGACCCCCGGGGCGCCACCGTCAACCACGGCAAGTCGTTGTTGACGAGGTTGATCATCGACCTCGTTGCCGCCGTCGACGAGTGGCGAGCGTGACCAACCCCTTCGTCCTCGACGGTAGCTACCGTCGACACGGCCGCGTGGTCATTGCCGGTTCGCCGCTGCGCCTCTTTCGCCTGTCGCCTGCCGGTTGCCGGGTCGTCGAGGCGATCGAGCGCAACGAGCCACTTCCGACGGGCCACTCCAAGTTGACCGACCGCCTGGTCGATGCGGGAGCCATTCATCCTGTTCCCACCGAGTCGGCATTCACAACAGCCGATGTCACCATCGTCGTGCCGTCGTACAACTCGCAGTCGAACATGAGTCCCTACGTGTCCGAGGTGATCGTCGTCGACGACGGCAGCCAGCCGCCGCTGACGATGACGCCTGGCCGCCGCACCATCCGCCTGCCGGTCAACGCGGGTCCGGCCGCGGCACGCAACGCCGGTCTTGCCGAGGTCACCACCACGCTCGTTGCCTTCGTCGACACGGACGTCGATCTCGACGATCGCTGGCTCGATGCGCTGCTCCCGCACTTCAGCGACCCGCGTGTCGCGCTCGTCGCGCCGCGAGTGCTGTCCGCCGACGGCACCACGCTGATCGCCACGTACGAAACGGCGCGATCTCCCCTCGACGTCGGTCCCGACGGCGGGCGGATCGCCTCAGGTTCGCGCGTTGGCTACGTCCCGGCAGCCGCATTGGTCGTGCGCGCCGCGGTGCTGCGGGCCATCGGCGGTTTCGATGAGACGATGCGGTCGGGCGAGGACGTCGACATGGTGTGGCGTCTGCTCGAGGCCGGCCATCGCTGCCGCTACGAGCCTTCGAGCATCGTTCATCACAGGCCACGAACGTCGTTCTCGGCCTGGGCTCGTCAACGGGTGACCTACGGCCGATCGGCGGCCGTGCTCGATCGCAAGCACCCTGGCGCTGTCGCGCCGCTGCGAGTCAGCGGATGGAGCGCCACGGTGTGGACGCTGGTCTTGGCCCGGCGGCCGATCGCCGCGGTGGCCGTCGCTGCCGGAACCACGGTGGCGTTGCGCCGAAAGCTGCACGACCTCCCTGCGCAGGAATCCTTGCGTCTCGCCGGGCTTGGTCACCTGTATGCGGGTCGCCAAGTGGCAGGCGCGATCACGCGCACGTGGTGGCCCCTCGCGCTGATTTGCGCTGTGTTGCTGCGGCGATCCCGGTTGCCGTTGTTCGCGGCGGCAACCGTTCCACCTCTGCTCGATTGGTTCGGCGGCCAACGCCCGCTAGACCCCGTGCGGTACGTCGCGCTTCGGTTCGCCGACGACATCGCCTATGGAACGGGCGTGTGGATCGGTGTGATCGAGCAACGCAGCGTCGGGGCGCTGGCCCCGAAGTTCACGAACTGGCCGGGGCGAAGTGCTCGCTGAGGTCGTTGCACTCCGCGCACACCTCGGCGGGAATGAGCCCCCAGCGCATCAACCGGCTGAACACGATGCAACCGAGGCAGATCGCGAACACGGATTCGAGGATGGCGGCAACGATCAACCCGCCGATGAGAACGAACGCGAGCGGGTGAACGCCGAGGGCCCAGGCCAGCAGTGCACTTGAACTGAACGTCAGTCCGAGTCCCTGGGCGAAGCGCTTCGGCGGGCCGGGAACGAAGCGATGGTCGAGGTGCAGTCGCGGCGTGACGACCCGCGTGACGAACTGGCCGAGCGGGCTCAGCCGCGGCCCGGTGAGCACCCGCGCCAGGAAGCCGTACACGAG
>DATAJN010000219.1:0-13906 GCA_036262105.1 Ilumatobacteraceae bacterium | reverse complement strand
GTCCGTGCTGGTCGTCGTCGGCAGCAAGCACCTCGGCGAGATCCACGGGGCGGGGTGGGCGTGGGTGACGATGCTGGCGATCGGGCCCGGCATCGCCGGGCACGGGCTGGTGGCGTGGGCGCAGCCACGTGTCGACGCTTCGGTCACCACCGTGTTGATCCAACTCGAGCCGGTGGCCGCCTCGGCCGCGGCGTGGGTGGTGCTGAGTGAACGGATCTCGTTCGCCCAGGCGATCGCCATGGCCGGTGTGATCGCTGCGCTGTGCGTGCTGGCCTACAACGAGTCGCGCGCCGGCGTCGTGGAGATCATCGACGCCGTCAGCTAGAAGGGCCGCCACTAGTCTGAGCGCAAAGGAGGCGTGTGATGGGAGTTTCGTTCCGGGAGATCGACATGGGCCCGGTTGGTGCACGGCTGCCGGGTGGAACCGTGACCTCCGCCGACGCAACGGCGGCCGGGGTCGTGGTGCAGTTCACCGAGGGAACGGCCACGTTCCTGCCCGACTGGCTGCGTGACAACTGCCTGTGTCACGAATGTCGCATCGTTCAGACCGACGAACGTCGTTGGCAACCGTGGTCGCAGTCGGTTCCTCCGGTGGTTCGCACCGTCGATGTCGTCGACGGGGAACTGCAGATCGAGTGGGCCGACGGCCACCGCTCGAAATACGGCACAGCGGAGTGGGACAAGATCCGTGTCACCGGATCCCGTGGTGCCTGGACGGCACGGCTGTGGGCTGCGGGGTACGACATCGAGCGCTTCGACCATCACCAGGCGATCGCCGACCAGGTGACGCGGCGCGGCATGTTCGAGGCGCTCCGCCGCGACGGCGCGGTCGTCGTCACCGGGTCGCCGACCGAGCCGGGCACGGTGCTCGATCTGTTGCGCTCGCTCGGGCTCACGCTGCGCGATTCCTCGCTCGGTCTGATCTTCGACGTCAAGCTCGACCCCGCGGGTTACAACATCGCGTTCACCGCCGAAGAGGTGCCCCCGCACAACGACAACGCTCAGTACACCCATCCGCCGAGCGGCCAGGTGCTGGCGATGCTCGTGAACGACGCCAAGGGTGGCAACAGCGTGGTCGTCGACGGCTGGTCGGTGCTCGATCGGATGAGTCGCGATCACCCGCAGGCCCTCGATGTGCTGGCCCGCGTCGAGGTCGGATTCCGTCAGTACTCCACCGAGGCCGACGCGTTCACTCGTGCGCCGCTGGTCGTTCGCGACCGTGCCGGGCGGTTCGTCCACCTGCGGTTCTCCAACCAGCTGATGCAGCCACTGGCGTTCGACGACACCGATCTGGCTCAGTGGTACGACGCGTATCGCTTGCTCGGAGCCGCGATCGCCGACCCGGCCAACCACGTCTCGTTCCGTCTGTCGGCCGGCGACACGCTCTTCGTCAACGGGTACCGCGTGCTGCACGCCCGCACCGCCTACCAACCCGACGGCCCCCGGCATCTGCAAGACGTCTACTTCGACATGGACGATGTGTTCGGCCACCTGGCGCGGATGAGCGGCGAGGCCGAGAACGCAATGGTCGCCTCCTAGAGCCTGTGGAGTGTTTCAAGGCACCCCGGTAGGCGGGAAGCACTCCACACCGACCTTGTGGAGTGTTTCGAGGCACCCGGGTGGGCCTGAAGCACTCCACTGGGCTGTGATCAGGCCCAGTCGAGGATCACCTTGCCGCACTCACCGCCGGCGACGATTTCGAACGCCTCGGTGAACTGGTCGGCGGAGAGCTCGTGGGTGATGATGCCGCTGATGTCGAGGCCGCTCTGCAGCATGGCCGCCATCTTGTACCACGTCTCGAAGATGCGCCGGCCGTAGATCCCCTGCACCTCCAAACCCTTGAAGATCACATCGTTGACGTCGAGGGTCATCGGGCCTGCGGGGATGCCCAACACGGCGATGCGCCCACCGTGGTTCATGGCATCGAGCATCTGGTTGAACGCGGCCTCGGCGCCCGACATCTCCAGCCCGACGTCGAACCCCTCGGTCATCCCCAGCTCGGCCATCACCGGCGGGAGCGTCTCGGTGCGCACATCGACCACCCGGCTGGCACCGTGCTTGGCGGCCATGTCGAGACGGAAGCGGTTGATGTCGGTGACCACGACGTTGCGCGCGCCGATGTGGCGCACGATCGCTGCCGACAGCACACCGATCGGCCCGGCACCAGTGATCAACACGTCTTCACCGACCACATCGAAGCGGAGCGCGGTGTGCGTTGCGTTGCCCAACGGATCGAGCACGGCCGCAGCATTGTCGTCGATGTGCGCAGGAACGACGAACACGTTGTCTGCTGGGATGACCACGTACTCGGCGAACGCCCCCGGCCGTGTGACGCCAACACTGGTGTGGTTGTGACAGAACTCGCGGCGCCCGGCCTTGCAGTTGCGGCAATGTCCACAGGTGATGTGCCCCTCGCCGGCCACTCGCTGACCGACATCCAACCCGACGACATCCGCACCGATGGCCTCGACGTCGCCCATGAACTCGTGGCCCACCACCATCGGCACCGGGATCGTCGCCTGCGCCCACGCGTCCCAATGATGGATGTGCAGATCGGTTCCGCAGATCGACGTCTTGCGGACGCGGATCAACACGTCGCGATCGCCGGGTTTCGGTTTGTCGACATCTTCCATCCACAGACCGGGCTCGCGCCGTGCCTTGACCAGTGCCTTCACGGGACCACCTCCATTGCCTTGCCGACGCGAACGAACGCTTCGATCGCCTCGTCGATGTCGCCGTCGGAGTGCGCTGCCGACATCTGCGTGCGTATGCGAGCCTTGCCCTGCGGCACCACCGGGAACGCGAAGGCGATGACGTAGATCCCTTCTCGGAGGAGACGATCGGCCATCTCGGTGGCAACGCGGGCGTCGCCGATCATGACCGGGATGATCGGGTGACCTGCGCCCGCCAGCGTGAACCCGGCGTCGGCCATGGCTGCTCGGAAACGAGCGGCATTGCGTTGCACGCTGCTGCGCAGCTCGTCGCCCGCCTCCAGGAGATCGAGGACGCCGATGCTCGTGGCTGCAACGACCGGGGCGAGGCTGTTGGAGAACAAGTAGGGGCGTGATCGTTGCCGCAGCCAATCGATCACTTCGCGACGACCTGACGTGTAACCGCCGGAAGCACCACCGAGGGCCTTGCCCAAGGTGCCGGTGATGATGTCGACGCGGCCCATCACATCGGTGAACTCGTGCGTGCCGCGGCCATGCTCGCCGACCAGGCCGACCGCATGTGAGTCGTCGACCATCACCAACGCGTCGTAGCGCTCGGCGAGGTCGCAGATGGCGGGGAGGTTGGCGAGTACTCCGTCCATGGAGAACACGCCATCGGTGGCGATCAACCGGTAGCGGGCGCCGGCGGCCTCCTGCAGGCGCTGCTCGAGTTGGTGCATGTCGTTGTTGTCGTAGCGCAGTCTCGTGGCGCGGCACAGTCGGATGCCGTCGATGATCGAGGCGTGGTTGAGCGTGTCGGAGATGACCGCGTCGTGTTCGTCGAGAATCGTTTCGAACAGACCGCCGTTGGCATCGAAGCACGACGAGTAGAGGATGGTGTCGTCGGTACCGAGGAACGTCGACAGCCGCGCCTCCAACTCCTTGTGCACGGTCTGCGTGCCGCAGATGAAGCGCACCGAGGCCATGCCGTAGCCGTAGCGGTCGAGGCCGTCGTGAGCGGCGGCGACGACGTCGGGATGGTCGGCCAGGCCGAGGTAGTTGTTGGCGCACAGGTTGAGCACCGAGGAACCATCGGCCAATCGAATGTGTGCCGACTGCGGGGTGCTGATGATCCGTTCGGTCTTGAACAGGCCCTCGCCGACGAGCGCCTCGCAGCGCGCCCGGAGATCGTCGAGCAGCGGGCTACGCATGGTCGTGTCGCAGCACGGGCAGCACCTCGGTGGCGATCCGTTCGAAGGCCGGCAGCTGCGCGGCAACAGCGGGGTAGTACAGCGAAACCTCGTTGATACCGAGATCGACGACTTGGCGGACCATGTCGACGAACACCTCGTCGGATTCGTAGTAGCGGATCGCACCGCCACTGGCCCGTGCGCTGGGATCGAACATCGTGTACGACCGACGCAGCGACGCCGGGTCGCGTCCGAACTCCACGCACAGCTCGTCGATCGTCATGCAGCGATCGCTCAGCTCGGCCATCTGCTCGCCGAAGTCAGCGGCAAAGCTGAGGCTGTTCCAGATGTCGGCGTGTTGCACCGCGAGCCGCATCATCTGCGGACCGAGGGCCGCGACCATGATCGGCAGGCGTGGCTGTTGCACGGACCCGGGGTTCATCACCGCGCCGTTGGCCTGGTAGTAGCTGCCGTGGTACACGGTGACGCCCTCGGCCAGCAGATGGTCGAGGAGCTCGACGTACTCGGCGAAGCGCTCGACGCGTTCGCCCGTGCTCCAATTGGGCATGCCGATCATGTCGTACGAGGGGTCGATCTTGAGGCCCGTTCCGACGCCCAGTTCCAGGCGCCCGCCGGAGATCTGATCGACGGTGACAGCCTGATGAGCGAGCACTGCCGGATTTCGCAGGGGGATCTGGGTGACGCACGTCGTCAGGCGGATCGTCGACGTGCGCGCCGCGATCGCCGCGAGACAGGTCCAGGCCTCGAGCCATGGCCCCGAAGGGTTGCCCCAGTCGCAGAAGTGATCGGGCACCGCGGCAACCTCGAAGCCGAGGGACTCGAGGCGGATGAACCGGTCGAGATACTCCGGCCAGGGCACGTTAGGGATGACCAGCACCTGGAACCGCAAGCCGTTGGCCATGCCCGGATGCTAGTTGGTCGCACCAGCTCGTCATCTTGGTGTCATCGTCGATCTTGTAGCGTGATTGGACCGATGGCCCAACTGCGAACGCTTCCTCGTCAATGGGACGAGCTGCTCGACGCCTCTGGGAGCCCTCGCCCGGCGGCGTCGGCGTTGGTCGAGCGCCTTCTGTCGCTCGAGGTCGCGGAGCTGCAGGAACGTCAGCGGCTCGCCGAGGTCGACATCTTGGCCCTCGGCATCACCTTCACCGTCTACCACGACGGGCAGGGCACGGATCGTGCGTGGCCGATGGACATCGTCCCCCGAGTGATCGCCGCGTCGGAATGGGCAGCGATCGAGCGTGGCTTGAAGCAGCGGTTGTCAGCGATCAATCGATTCATCGACGACGTGTATCACGAGCGTCGGGTCGTCGCCGACCGAGTCTTTCCGGCCGAGCTCCTCGAAGGCTCGGTCAACTTGCGTGCCGAGTGCGCCGGCATGGCACCGAAGTTCGGAGTGTGGGCGCACATCTGTGGCAGCGATCTCGTGCGCGACGCCGACGGGGTCGTCCACGTGCTCGAAGACAACCTCAGAGTGCCGTCGGGCGTCAGCTACCTCTTGCAGAACCGGGCGATCTCCAAGCGCGCCTTCGCCGATCTCTTCGAACGTCAGTCGATCCTGCCGGTCGACGACTATCCGGATCGTCTGCGCCGGCTGCTGCACTCGTTGGCCTCCGATGATCTTCGTGGCCTGCGCCATCCGCAGGTGGTTTTGCTCACGCCTGGTGTGTACAACAGCGCCTACTTCGAGCACGCCTTCCTCGCTCAGCAGATGGGGGTGCCATTGGTCGAGGGAGCCGACCTCTTCGTCGATCCGAGCAACCGAGTGTGGATGCGCACCATCGATGGCCCGAAGCCGGTCGACGTGATCTATCGCCGCATCGACGATCTGTTCCTCGACCCGGAGGTGTTTCGCACCGATTCGCAACTCGGCGTGCCCGGTTTGATCCGCGCTTGGCGGGCAGGCAACGTGGCGATCGCCAACGCCCCCGGCGCAGGCGTGGCCGATGACAAGCTCGTCTACGCATGGGTGCCCGATTTCATTCGCTACTACCTCGACGAGGAACCGCTGCTGCCCAACGTCGACACGTTTCGATGCTGCTATCCCGACGAGTTGGAGTACGTGTGCGACAACGCTCGCCAACTGGTGCTGAAGCCCGCCAACGAGAGCGGCGGTTACGGGTTGACCATCGGCAGCATGGCCACCGACGCGCAACTCGAGGCGGCGGTCAGCGCGATCAGGGCGGACCCGCGAAACTGGGTTGCCCAGCCGATCTTGCAGATCTCCACCGCACCGACGTTGTGCGACGGCGAACTTGCCCCCCGGCACGTCGATCTCCGCCCGTTCGTGCTCTCCGGGCAGGACACCTACGTCACCATGGGCGGCCTCACTCGCGTCGCGCTCGTCGAGGGTTCGCTCGTCGTCAACTCTTCCCAGGGCGGCGGCTCGAAAGACACCTGGGTCGTCGAGGAAACCTGATGTTGCTCTCGCGGGTCGCCGAGCGGTTGTACTGGGCTGCCCGCTACCTCGAGCGCGCCGAGGGTACGGCGCGCATCGTGCGCGAGCACTCCAACGTGATCGTCGACCTTCCGCTGTCGGTCACGCCCGCGTGGGACCATCTGCTCGGCATCACCGGTGGTCGGGAGGGTTTCGACAAGCGCTACGACCACAGCGACGAGGCGTCGATCGTTTCGTTCCTCGTGGCCGACACCGCGAACCCGGGCAGCGTGCGGTCGAGCATCGCTCAGGCGCGCGAGAACCTGCGGACCTGCCGCGACATCCTTCCTGTCCAAGCATGGAACGCAGTCAACGATCTCTATCTCGCTGCCGGCCGCGGCGCGACCGATGGCGTGCAGCGACGCAACCGATCGCGGTTCTTGGAGATCGTGATCGCCTCACACCAGCGTTTGCTCGGAATCTTGACTTCGACGATGAGCCGCGACGAGGCGTACACCATGCTGCGACTCGGCCGCCACATCGAGCGCGCCGACATGGTGACCCGTGTGCTCGACGTTCGCGCCGGGCTCCTGCTGGGCGAGCGACCGGAGCGCGCCGAGTTGTACGACGATCTGCAGTGGTCGAGCGTCTTGCGGTCGTTGTCCGCGCTGCAGATGTACAACCGCCGGTCAGCGATGGGTGACGGTGCGCCCGAGGTGATCAGGTTCATCCTCGGCGAGGCAACCTTTCCGCGGTCGGTGGCCTACTGCCTGGCGGGTGTGCAGTCTGCTGCCAGGATGTTGCCGCTCAGCGAATCCGTGGCCGTTGCCTGCAGGGCCGCCCTTACCGAACTGTCGTCGTCCGATGCCGCGGCGCTGCTCGACGCCGACGAACTGCATCGCAAGGCTGATCGATTGCAGATAGCCATCGGCACGATCAGCGAACGCATCGCCACTGCCTACTTCGAACACTCCGCCTGGCCGGCTTGAACACATGGATCCTGTTCCACCGTCTTCGCCGGTCTCGGCCACGCACGCGCCGGCCTCATATGTGCCGGCAGCGGGTCGCTACGACGAGCTCGTCGACGTCGACGGCAGCATTCGTCCTCATTGGGAATCGATGCTGCGAACCTGGGCGACGCTGGGGGCAGAAGAGATCTTGCGCCGACAGATGGTCGCCGAACGACTGCTGGTGGCAGAGGGTGCCGGCCATGTCTTCCATGACGATCGTCAGGCCGGTGTCCCCTGGGGTCTCGATCCGGTGCCCTACGTCATCGACTCGAAGCAATGGCGCAGCATCGAGCGCGGTCTGGGTCAACGTGCCCGCGTGCTCGACGCTGTGCTGAGCGACCTCTATGGGCCGCGTCGGCTGCTCGTCGACAACGTGATACCCACAGCGGCTGTCATGGGTTCGCGCGCCTACCAACTGGCCGCGGTCGGTGTCGGTGTACGCGGGCCGCGGCTGATGCTCTATGCGGCGGACGTGGTGCGCGACAGCTCCGGTCAGTGGCTGGTGCTGCGTGATCACACCGACGCGCCGACCGGGTGTGGCTACGCGCTGATGAACCGAACGGTTCTTTCGCGGTTGTATCCCGAGCCCTTCCGTCACCTCGGCGTCAGCGCCCTGTCGGGTTGGTTCTCCGATCTGCGCTCGGCGTTGTCGGCGGTGGCACCCGAGAACGTCGTCGGTCCGAGGGCCATCCTGCTGGGACCCGACCTGCAACGGCCGGGCTTCGTCGAGGCCTCCTACCTCGCCGCGCACCTTGGCTACCACCTGGCCAGCAGCGGAGACCTGATCACCCGTGGAGGTCGGGTGTGGTTACGCACCCTCGGCGGCTTGGAGCAGATCGACGTCGTGTTCCGACGGTTGGTCGATACGGGATCCGATCCACTCGAGCTCGGCCCTGCCGGAACTGGTGGCGTCACCGGCTTGCTGCAGGCCGTACGAGAGGGCCACGTCGGTGTCGCCAACTCACTCGGCAGCGGTGTTGCCGATCGCCTGTGGTTGCAGCCGTTCCTTGCTGACGCGGCCCGACACCTGCTCGGCGAGACGCTCGAGTTGGCATCGATCGACACGTGGTGGTGTGGGGACAGCGACCGTCTTGCGGCTGTGCGTGCCGACCCGGAGGCGTTCGTCTTCCACGACACCGACCCGGTCGCGCCGGCGCCATCCGCGTTCGGCGATCGCTTGTCCGAACCGGAGATGAACGATTGGCTGGATCGCATGACGGCCGCGCCCCATCGTTACGTGGTGCAGCCGAAGATCGAGTTCGCCAGCACACCGGTAGCTATCGACGGTGAGCTGCGCAACGGCACGGCGAGCATTCGCGTGCAGACCGTACGTATCGGCGACGAAGTCGTCGTCCTGCCAGGAGGTCACGGTCGTCACGTTGCGCCCGGCCAGCTGGTGATCAACTCGCCCGATGCTTCGGGCAAGGACGTCTGGGTTCTCACCGATCCGACGAGTCAGCGGATCGCCACGAGCTCGTCCGCAGTCGCCCGTAGAGCTCGCCTTCCGCAGATCGATCTCCGTGATTCGCTGCCTACCCGATCGGCAGAAGCGTTGTTCTGGCTGGGCCGCAATGCCGAGCGCGCCGAAGCCGCGACGCGCACGACACGGCTGGTGATCGCCCGCGCCGGCAGCGACCCTGCCCTGATCGAATCGGCATGGTTGGGCAACGCCATCGCCGCGATGCGCGCCGTTAGTGGGGGAAGCCCGAGCGACGACGAAACGTCGTTGTCGACGAGCCGCACGCAACTGCTCGCGGCAGAGGTCGGTGCAGCGCTCGACAACCGATCGGGCGCCGTGGCCAACAGCCTCGGTCACCTCGCCGCCAACGCCGGCGGCGTTCGCGAGTTCCTCTCGACAGCAACGTGGCGGGTGCTCAACGAGCTCGACAGCGAGCGCTCGATCCTGTCGGCCACAACCGATACGAGCGATCCGTTCCTGGTCACCGAATGCCTCGATCGGATCATGGTCGACCTCGCCGCACTGGCGGGTCTGGTGATGGAGAGCATGGTGCGCGGGCCGGGATGGCGGTTCCTCGACCTCGGTCGGCGTCTGGAACGCGCCGTGCTGCTGCTCGGGATCGTCGAGGCGGCGCTGTCGCGCCAACCCGACGACGACGTCGCCCAGCCCGTGTACGACCTGGTGCTGGGAGCCAGCGAGAGCCTGGTCGCCTATCGTCGCCGTTACCGCAGCGACGTTCGTCTGGCGGCGATCGAAGACCTCTTGGTTCACGACGACACCAACCCACGCTCGCTCGTGTTCCAGCTCGATCGGATCAACGAGCACCTCGCCGCGCTGCCGTGGAACCCTGACGCGTCGAAGCATCGCCGCTTCCTCGAGGCTGCGGCGCGCGGACGCATCGGCGAGGGTCCCGACTCGTTGGCCAAGCTGGTGCTCGATGTGCGTGGGCCGTTGCTGGAGCTGATCCGCGAGCTGATGCTGGCGTGGTTCACTCATCCGGCGCGTCGTGGTCTCGGCGGGTTCGGGTGATGCGGTACCGCGTACGGCACAGCACCGAGTACCGCTACAGCGCGCAGGTGATCAACGGTCACACCGTGGCCCACCTTCGACCGCGAGAAACCCCGACACAGACGGTGCTGACGTCCGAGGTGCGTACGGTTCCCGACGCAGACCACGCCGATGAGTACCTCGACGCGTTCGGCAACCACGTCTCCTACCGCGCCGTCGAGCAGGTGCACGATCAATTGGAGGTCGTCGCCGTCTCCGAGGTCGAGGTCACTCCGGCCGTGGAGCTGCTGTGGTCGCCTCCTTGGGAGGAGGTGAGATCCATCGTCGCCGGCGACGGCAGCCCGGACGGGCTGGTGGCCAGGATGTGCTCGATCGAGTCGACACTTGTCACGCCGTCGGCCGATCTGGCTCGATTCGCGTCGTGGTCGTTCCTTCCCGGTCGCCCCTTCCACGAGGCGGTCATCGACCTGTCGCACCGAATCTTCGCGAAGTTCGCATTCGATCCGGGTTTCAGCGACGTCAGCACTCCGCTCGCCGATGTGCTCACGTTTCGCCGCGGCGTGTGTCAGGACTTCGCCCACCTGGCAATCGGCACGATGCGCTCGCTCGGTCTGCCGGCGCGCTACGTCAGCGGATACGTGGAGAACGAGCCGTCGCCCGGTGAACCGAAGATGGTCGGCGCCGACGCGTCGCATGCGTGGTGTTCGGTGTACATCCCCGGCTGGGGTTGGCTCGACGTCGACCCGACCAACGACCAGGTACCACCGCTCTGTCATGTGACGGTCGGGTGGGGCCGCGACTACGCCGATGTTGCACCCGTGCGTGGCGTGGTGTTCGGTTCCCCAGCCACGCAGGATCTCACGGTTGCGGTCGAAGTCACCAGGCTCGACGCCTGAGCGCGGCCTCACCTGTGGCGTACGGTTCGGTGGGTGAAGGTTCGGTTGCTCGTCGTGCTGGCGGTGGTGTTCGTGTCGTGCGGTGATTCGGGAACGGACCGCGGTTCGACGAGCGATCTCGTCGCGGTGCCCGTCGCAGCGCGCAAGGTGTCGGAAGCGGATCCGGCCGTGGCCGGTCAGGCGATCTCGGCGTTTGGGTTGGACCTGTTCTCGGCGTCGCGCTCGGTGGCCGCCGACAGCAACGTCACCGTGTCACCGACGAGTGTGGCAGTGGCTCTGGCGATGCTCGAGCCGGGGGCGAGCGGCGATGCGCAGGGCCAGTTCCGCAGCCTGCTGCACATCGACGATCCTGCGACGTTCCATGCGTCGATGAACGCGCTCGAACAGGCCCTGGAAGCACGGGTGCCCCAGGTGTTCTCGCCTGGCGACGACCCCGGCGAAGTGGTCGTGCGGATTGCAAATGCCGCGTACCTGCAGAAGGGTTACCCATTCGAGCCGGCCTATCTGGAGACGGTCGGTTCGAACTACGGTCCGGTGCTCAACGAGGTCGACTTCGAGCCAGATCCCGATGCGATCGCTCACCAGATCAATGCGTTCGTTGCCGAGGCGACGAACGACAAGATCACGAAGTTGATCGACGATGGCGTGATCCGGCGCGAGACCGTGCTCGCGTTGGTGAATGCCCTGTACTTGAAGGCATCGTGGCTGCAGACGTTCGACAAGACCACGACCGCCGACGAGACGTTCACGCGCCTCGATGGCACCGAAGTGAAGGTTTCGATGATGCACGGCAGCAGTGATTCGTCGGCGAGCGGTGACGGTTGGATCGGGGCGACGAAGAGCTACGTGGGCGGGCTCACCGCGCAGTTCATCCTTCCCAGTGAGGGTCGCTTCGACGAGATCGCCGGCGATCTCGGTCGTGTGTTCTCCGAGTACGACGCCAACAGGACCGAGGGCACAACGCTCGGCCTGCCGCGGTTCGAGCTGCGGTACGGCGCGGAGCTCACCGACGCATTGCAGTCGCTCGGCCTCACGGCGCCGTATGCGAACGGTGGTCTGCTGGGCGTGGCCAACGATCCGAAGCTTGTGATCGACAAGGTCATCCACCAGACGTACGTGGCGATGAACGAGGCGGGCACCGAGGCTGCCGCGGCGACGGTCGTGCTCATGTACCCGACCAGCGCGCCGATCCAGCAGCCGATCCCCGTCGTGCTCGACCGTCCGTTCCTCTACCGGATCATCGACGATCAGAGTGGCGCCACGTTGTTCATCGGTCAGGTGCTCGACCCACTCGGGTGAGAGGCGACGCACCCCACTGCCGTGTGACGCTACTTAGCGCTTGGCGCGGCTCGTCGGCGCGATGTCTCCTTCGGCGGTGTAGCTTCCTTTGGCGGTGTCGCTGGTTCGTCCCAGCGCTGGTTCTTGGCGAGTGTCATCGATTGCACGGACACCCACTGATCGCCGTCCGGGTCGATCCCGGTATCCAGGCACGCCCAGACGGCGTCGAGGAACTCGGCGATTCCGGGGGCTCGTAGGTTCTTGGCGCGGGCCTCTTCTCGGAGATCGGTCACCTTTTCGGCCACGCGGCGAATGCGTTCTTTCTTCGTCTTGGTCAACGAACGCCCCTCGTGCTTGGCGTGGGCCAGGGCGATGGCGACGAGGTGATCGTTGCTCGGTGGTGTGAGATCGTGCACGATGCATCGCCGTTCGAAGGCCGGCGGAAGATCGCGTTCGTTGTTCGTCGTGATCACCACGAGCACGTTCGTGTCCTCGGTCAGTTCGACATCCGTGCCGGTCGCATCGACACGAAATCGGCCCGACCCGAGCGCTCCGAGCAAACCGTTAGGAACGTCGGAACCGGCTTTGTCGATGTCGTCGATCAGCACGACGGCGCCATCGTCCAGACGCCCGGAGTTGAGCTCGCGAGAGGGCTCCTCGGCTTCGTCGTTCCGATAGGCGTCAATGACCCGTCGCCGAGGCTGACCCCGAAAGCGGGCTTGGTTGCGATCGAACGCCCACCACAACGGGCCGGGCTCGACGAACTCGTAGTCTTCGGTGGGTGCGGAGCCGTTGGACGACACCTTGGCCGACTTGCGCGCCGAATCGAAGGTCCACAGGAGGTCGGTCCCGTCGGTGGTGGGAGTGATGGTGTGCTCGTAGTACCGCCATTTCTCGTCCAACGCCACCTTTGCGGCCAGCGATGACTTGCCCGTGCCGGGGTCGCCGCGCAGGAGCAGAGGCCGGCCGGTGGTCTTGGCGATGCGAACGGCGAGCCAGAGCGGATCCGTGCTGGGTAGCACGTACACCTGGCCGTCGCGAGAGTCGAGTCGTTTGGTCGTCATTGGAGGGCGGTCCTTAACGGTCGATGGAAGTCGGTTCTTTCGCGGGTTGTCAGCGGTACCCCGACGGTGGGGAAAGTCAACCTGCATGTGCAGGGCGCTGCGAAGCCCGAAAACACCCACCCAACGTCCCTAGGGCACCACTATACGAGAATGTCAAGCAAGATGAAAGTCGGCCTCCAACCGCTAGCCATGGCTCGCGTCGACGACGCAGAAGCAATTCCCCTCCGGATCAGCAAGCACCACGAAGTCGGGGTCCGCTGGATACGAGTCCCATGGCACTCGGGTGGCGCCGAGGCTGACCAGACGATCGATCTCGGCGGCCTGTTCGTCACCGTTGTCGACGACGAGATCGAGATGCACTCTCGGATGCTGCTCGGGCGGCGTATCCGCCTTCTGCAGCGCCACTCGCGTTCCTTGACCCGAGGGCGGAACGAGGATCGTGAACTCGTTCTCCGCGTTGGGAAAGTGGACAGGTTCATACCCGAGAACGAGCGACCAGAAAGTCACTGCACGATCGACGTCGTCGGCTCCGAGCACGACAGTTCCAAGTCGTATCACGAGGTGAGTCTGGCACGAGCAGCGACCGCGGTCTCACGGGTCAGCCATGGACGTCCGCTGGTTCGAGGATTCGGGTCACGGGCGAGCCGGCCAGGCCTGGTGAGTTCGCCGTCACCGCCCACACCTTCGTCTGCAGGAAGGTGAGGAACCGTTTGGCGCTGTCCACGCCGTCGAAGTCGAGATCGAGCACGACGTAGCTGTCGTTGTCGATCGGGCGCTGCACTCGTTGGGCCCGCACGCCGGCTTGACGGCGGGCGTCGGCGAACCGGTCGAACGCCGCGGTCCAGACCGCGAAATCGGTGATTGGGTGTTCGATGTGAAGTGTTGTCATGGAGATCGAAGGTAGGGGAATCGGCTCGCGCCGGATATCCCATGTTCATGGGGGTTTGACGGT
>DATAJN010000218.1:0-7082 GCA_036262105.1 Ilumatobacteraceae bacterium | reverse complement strand
GCGTTGGCATGAAATCAGGACCGGCGGTATCGACCGTGCTGACATACCGGTTGGCGACGTACTGGCTGCCCATCCTGCCCGGCTGGGCGTCTTGGTGGTACTTGCAGCGCAACGAGTACCTGTGAGTGGTGCTCGGTCGTCGCGAGTCGGGGTCCTGATGGTCAGCTCGACAGCGTTCGTCGTGATGGCCCGAAAGGCGGAGCGCGGCACGGTGAGCGATCGCGAGGAGCGGATCTTTCGCGCTTTCAACACGTTGAGCCCTTCATTGCGCGCTCCGGTGTGGCTCGTCATGCAAGCAGGGAGCTTTGGGGCCATTCCCGTGTCGGCCGCCATCGCCTTCCCGAGGCATCGCCGAACCTCGCTCTCCCTGGCCCTCGGTGGAACTGCTGCATGGTCGCTTTGAAAGCTCGTCAAGCGTGTCGTCAAGCGGGGTCGGCCCGCCGACCATCTGACAGAACCAGTCGTGCACGGCAATGCGCAGCGCGGCAGCGGGTTTCCCTCAGGGCATGCCGCTGTGGCGACAACGCTGGCGGCCATCGTCAGTTGCGTCCTGCCACGACGGGCGGCGCGGATCGTGTGGGGTGTCCCCGTGGTCGTATGCGGTGCACGCCAGTATGTCGGGGCCCATCTCCCGCTCGATGTGGCCGGCGGCGCGGCACTTGGACTGTCGGTCGGCACCATCGCAAACCTGGTCGAGTTGTCCATCTAGTCCCAGCGGAACAGGCCTGCCGCAATCAGTGGGGTCACCACGGCCCACACGCACAGCACGATCCATGATCGCCCTGGCTGCGTGCCGGCGTTGCTCAACGCGTCGTGCAAGACATCGGCGAGGGCCCCCGACGGAAGAGCGTGAGCAACGGCACGGATCACCCCGGGCAACTTGGCAAACGGGATCACCATGCCGCCCAGCAAGAGCAACACGAGGTAGAGCCCGTTCTGCACGGCGAGGTTGATCTCACCCGGCAGCCGACCGGCGAGTGCGAGGCCGATCCCGGCGAACGCCACGGTTCCGACGACGATGCCCAGCACGCCGAGTGCCCAGTTCGGCGATCCAGGGTTCCAGCCCAGCACGTAGGCAACCGGGATGAGGACGGCAAACTGCACCACCTCGACCGCAATGACAGCTCCGATCTTGGCGGCAACCAGGCGTGGACGACCGAGTGGAGTCGCCCCGAGCCGCTTCAGCACGTGGTAACTGCGTTCGAACCCCGTGCCGATCCCGAGACTGACCATCGCCGTGCTCATCGTGGCAAGGGCGAGGATGCCGGGTGCCAGGAAGTCGATCGGTTCCTTGGTGCCTGTGGGCAGGACATCGACGAGGCTGAAGAACACGAGGAGCAGCACCGGGATGCCCAGCGTGAGCAGCAGTTGTTCGCCGTTGCCGGCTACTCGCCGGAGTTCGGCGCGTAGTTGGACGAAGGTCAGTCTCACTTCGGACCACTGCCGGTGAGCCGACGGAACACGTCTTCGAGCCGCTGCCCACCGGCGCGCAGATCGTGGAGCGGGTGACCCGCATTGGCCAACCAATCGCCGAGTTGGGCCATCAGTCGCGGGTGCGGGGGCGCGTCGATGACGTACTCGTCGTTGCCGACTTTGCTGGCGACGATGCCGGTTGCGGTGGCGAGGGCGCGGAGGTCGACGGTCGGGTCGCTGCGGAAGCGAATCTCGTCGTGACCTCGGCGTAGCTCCGCCAGCGTGCCGGCGGCGATCAGCGAACCGTGATCGATGATGACCACGTGATCGGCCAGCCGCTCGGCCTCGTCGAGTTCGTGGGTAGCGAGCACGACCGCGCAGCCGTTCGAGGCGAGATCGCGGACGATGCCGCGGATGGCATCGCGGCCGTTGATGTCG
The DNA here is from genome assembly GCA_036262105.1 of Ilumatobacteraceae bacterium. Lineage (GTDB taxonomy): Bacteria > Actinomycetota > Acidimicrobiia > Acidimicrobiales > Ilumatobacteraceae > JAENVT01. Next base: position 5,231 of record DATAJN010000218.1, on the reverse strand, counting down.
ACGCCTGACGTCGGTTCGTCGAGGAAGGCGATATCGGGCTTGGCCGCAAGGGCCAAGGCGAGCGACAACCGTTGTCGTTCGCCGCCCGACAGCCTGCGCCAGGTCGCCTTGCTCCTCTCGGCGAGGCCGACGGCCGCGACCAGCGATTCAGCGATGGCACCGTTGCCGTAGAGCGACGCGTAGTGCCGCACGGTCTCGGTGACACCCGAGCCGGGATACACCCCGCCCTCTTGCAGCATCACCCCCATGCGCTTGCTGAGTTGACGTTGTTGCGTGGCGGGGTCGAAGCCGAGCACCCGCACGGTGCCCGACGTCGCCCGTCGATAGCCCTCGCAGACTTCGATCGTCGACGTCTTCCCTGCGCCGTTCGGACCGAGCACAGTGGTTACCTGGCCGGCCGCGGCGGTGAACGAGATGCTGTCGACCGCGACCACGTCCCCGTAGCGGACGGTCAGATCCTCGACCTCGACGGCAGCCACAGCGTGCGACCCTAGGCGACACTCTTGGCGATTTCGCGATCAAGTCGTCGCCTGATCGGGCCGATCACAGGGCATGGTGCGGTTCTCGGTGGTGGTGTCTGCTCTCGACGAGCGGGCCGATCTCGACCGCAACTTGCGCGCCATCGGACGAGCTGCGCATGCGATCCGCACGGACGCCGAGGTCGTCGTCGTGGTGCCCTCCGACGAATGTCCGCAGGGCCGACTCGCCGCATCGAGTCATGCGAATGTCGTGACAACCGGCCGATCGAGCGTCGCCGCAGCGCGCAATGCCGGCGCTCGTGTCACCACGGGCCAGATCCTCGTGACGATCGACGCCGATCGGGTGATGTCGCCGGTCGCCTTCGCGGAGATCGAGCGACTGCTGGCCACCGGGTGTTACGTCGGTGGTGGTGCAACCCAACGCTCGGAACGACGATCGGTGGCAATCGACATCGCGATGGCCGTGTCGAAGCTCACCCAGTACTTCAACGGGCTCGGCGGTGGCATGTACTGGTCCCTTCGCAAGGACTTCGAGGCGATCGGCGGATTCGACGAGCGGGTGACGGTGATCGACGATCTCGACTTCGCTCGTCGCCTTCGCGATCACGGCTTGCGCAGCGGCAGAAAGTTCATCAATCTCCGCCAGGCCCCGGTGACGACGTCGTGTCGTCGTGGCCCTCTGGATCGAAACGCCTACGCCTCCAGCCGCTGACCACAGGTAGTCTCTCCGATCTGTGATCGATGTCCGTTTGTTGCGCACCGAACCCGACGCGGTGCGCAGCGCCCTCGCCCGTCGTCGTCAACCCGAGGTGCTCGACCAGCTGGAGCGGGCAATCGCCTTCGATGCGCTGTCGCGCGACATCGTGGCCAAACGCGATGCCATTCGCGCCGACGTCAACGAGCTCTCGAAAGAGGTCGGGCTTCTTCGTCGCGCCGGTGACACCGCGGGTGCCGAGAAGTTGCAGGAGCGGAGCCGCTCGCTCGGCGATCACGAGCGGGTCCTGGCCGGCGAGTTCGATGTGGTGCAGAGCGACCTGCGCGAAGTGCTGTTGCGGATACCGAACCTGCCTCACCCCGACGCTCCCGACGGAGCCGGCGACGTCGACAACCCGATCGTCAAGGGGCCGGTCAACCTGTCGGCGGAGTTCCCGGAACACCGGCGCGTCCCGCACTGGGAGACTGGCGCGGCACTCGGCATCCTCGACAACGAGCGGGCCACGAAGATCAGTGGCGCGATGTTCACCATGCAGCGCGGCAATGGCGCCACGCTCGCCCGTGCCCTGTGCCAGTACGCCCTGGATCGCAACGTCGACGAGTTCGAAGAGATTCGTCCTCCCTCACTGGTCACCACCGCGACGCTCACTGCAACCGGCCAGTTGCCGAAGTTCGCCGACGACGCATACAGCATCGAACGCGACGACCTGTGGTGCATTCCCACTGCCGAGGTCCCGTTGACGTCGATCTATGCGGGCGAGGTGATCGACGCCGAGCAGTTGCCACTGAAGATGATGGCGTACACGCCGTGCTACCGGCGCGAAGCAGGTTCTGCGGGGCGCGACACGCGAGGCATGCTCCGTGCCCACGAGTTCGACAAAGTCGAGATCCTCGCGGTTGCCACCCCGGACCAGGCACCCGGGCTGCTGGTGATGATGATCGGCCGCGCCGAGGCGTTGATCGCCGGGCTCGGGCTGCCGTACCGCATCATCGAGATCTGCACGGGTGACATGGGGCAGAGCCACCATCGCAGCTTCGACATCGAGGTGTACGCGCCGGGTTGCGACAACTGGTTGGAGGTGTCGTCGATCTCCTGGTTCAGCGACTACCAGTCGCGCCGCGCCGACATCCGCTACCGAACTGCTGGCCAGAAAGGCACGCAGATCACACACACGCTCAACGGCTCTGCCCTGGCGGTTCCGCGTGTGTGGGCGGCAATCGTCGAGAACTACCGCGAGCCTGACGGCAGCGTGGTTGTTCCCGATGTGTTGCGCCCGTACATGCGCGGCGTCGAGCAGATCAGCACGCGATGAGCGATTGGGCGTCGCGGCGCGTCGACTACGAAACGGCCGGCCTCGATGTCGGCGATGTCGATCCGAGCCCGCTCGTGCAGTGGCAACGGTGGTACGACCAGGCGGTCGAGGCCGGATGCGTCGAACCGCATGCCTTCGTGCTGTCGACGGTCGATGGCGAAGGCTGGCCGCGGTCCCGTTACTTGCTGGTGCGCGGCGCAGACGAGCGCGGCTTTTCGTTCTTCACCAACTACGAGTCGGCCAAGAGCACGCAGTTGTCCGCCGAGCCGCGGGCGGGGCTGCTGTTCACCTGGCTGCAACTGCATCGACAAGTGCGCATCTCCGGCATCGTCGAGCGCGTTCCCGAGGCCGAGAGCGATGAGTACTACCGGTCACGGCCACGGGCATCGCAGATCGGGGCTTGGTCGTCGCCGCAGTCGCAGGTCCTGCCGGACCGCGCGTCGCTCGAAGACCGCGTCGCCCAGTTCGAGCAGACCTTCGCCAACGTCGACGAGGTTCCGCGTCCGGCGTACTGGGGTGGATGGTTGCTGCGGCCCGTGTCGTTCGAGTTCTGGCAGGGCCGACCCAGCCGCCTGCACGACCGTCTGCGTTACCGCCGGGAGGCCGACAGTGAGTGGGTCATCGAGCGGTTGGCGCCGTAGCCCACATAGCCGCGGCATCGGCCAGGCCGTCGATCAGCGCTGCCATGTGGGGAACCATCTCGGTGTGGTCCCAGTCGGCCCAGATCGGGCTCGAGCCGCGAATGCGCGGCGGCAACTCGATCTGCACACCCTTCTTCGCCGGTAAGTTCACGGGGTTGTCGGGGTGCAGGCCGCGCAGATCCTTCGGGATGCGGTCCAGTTCGGTGACCACGTCGTAATCGGGAAGGCGCGGTCGCAGATGGGTTGCGACGTGATCGGCGAGTTCGCGGTTCTGGCCGCCGAGGAGCACGGCGGTGAAATGGTCGCGCCGACCGAAACCGTGGATGGTGATGACGACCTCGACGTGATCGATGAAGTCCTTGAGTCGTTGTGAGGACGACGGGCTCACCTTGTGCGACGGGATATGCCACAGCACATCGTCGGGTTGCAGCACTCCGTAGTAGCTCGCGCCGCTCCGTTTGGCGGCCTGACTGGCGATGACGTCGGTCTGTTCCTCGAGTGCGCCGCCGTGGAAGGCCATGAAGCCGATGCGGTTGCGCAGGTCACAGACTTCCCGCACGCCATGCGTGGCCAGCAGTTCGGCGAATGGATCGGTCACGAAGCCGGCTCACTTCGTTGCATCCGGAAAGCCGTGACGATGGCTGCGACGATGATGATCGAACCCACGAGGACGACCGTCGATTGGTGATCCTGCACGAACGTCGACAGTCTGCTCTGCCAGCCCTCGGCCTTGGACACGACGGCGCCGCCGGTGCCATCGGTGATGTTGCTGTACCAGTACCAGCACAGATAGATGCCGGTGAGGATCAGCAACACCCCGGCCGCTTGTTCGACCCAGGCCATACCGCGCCTCAGTACCCGCAGCAACGCAGTGTTGGCGAACGCCAACGTCACGGTCAGCCCGGTGACCACGAGCGCCATGCCTATCCCGTACAAGGCGATGGCGCTGATGCCCGTGCGCAGTCCTTTGGTGCTGAAGCTGCCGAGGACGGTGCTCGTGAACGGGGCGATCGTGCATCCGATCGAGGCCACGGCGTAGGCGAGCCCGAACACGTACATCGATCGAACGCTGCGGTCGCGTCGACCGACGTCGAGCCGCGGTGCGGTGAACGGAAGCCGATAACCGAACAGCGTGGCGATACCGAGGACGAACAGGCAGACTCCGATGAGCAGGGCAACCCACTGGGCCTTGTCGACGAACCAGTCGGTCGACAACTTGGTGATCGCGCCGATGACCACGAAGATGCTCATGAACCCGGCCGAGACGGCCAGGCTGACCTTGACGGCGCGGAGCACGGAGGCATGTTCAGCGCCGGGGCGGAGGTTCTCCATCCCGAGGAAGTAGAGGAGATAGGTGGGGAGCAGGACGAAACCGCAGGGGTTGATCGCTGCAACCAGGCCGGCGGTGAACGACGTCGCCAGTCGGGCATCGAGAGCGATCACAGCAGTTTGGTCCTGATCAGGTCTTCGAGCTCGGCGACGGTGAGCTCACCGGTCTGGTCGACGATCGTGCCGCTCGCATCGACGAACAGCGTCTGCGGGAAGTTGGCGATGCGCATCGCCGTGGTGAACTCGCCGTTCGGATCGTAGAAGAGCTCGTACTGGACGCCTCGGTCACGGGCGAACTTCTCTTCGGAACTCGAGCCGAGACCGCTTGAGTTCACTCCGACGAAGCGAACCTTGTCGCCGTACTTCGCCTGCGCAGCTGCAAATGCAGGCAGCTCGCGTTTGCACGGGGCACAGGTCGAGAACCACATGTTGATGACCAGCGGGCGTCCGTCGAGTTCGGCGGTCGAGTACGGGTCGCCGTTGACCGTCTGCAGATCAAGCCGAGGTACCGAGCGGCCCGTGACGGCTGCGTTGGTGCCGATCGTCGGGGACAGGTCTCTACCCGAGGTCAGGGTGACGTCATCGTTCACCGAGTTCTGGTCCCTGCGGCTGGCGGTGGCAGCTCCGACGGCGACGACCACTGCGGTCGCCATCGCCAGCGAGGCGAACAGCAGCCGCTTGTTGACCGTCACGGTTTGGAAGGCTATCCAGGCACCGCCCCCTGCCATCGTCGGGGGATCCGATGGCAGGGGGCG
>DATAJN010000217.1:0-3932 GCA_036262105.1 Ilumatobacteraceae bacterium | reverse complement strand
GACTTGGCAACGGTATACGGGCCGGCCAGTTCGTCCTTGTCGTAGATGCCGCTCACGGTCAGGCTGTAGGTCTGACCATTGAGCAACGTCATCTCGACGGTGTCACCCATGCCGAGGTGCGAGCTGTCGGCTGTCTTGTGGGAGATCAGCACTCTCTGGTCGTTCAACGACTCGATCGTGCCCGACAGCATCTCGAGATCGAACATCTTCCCGGCGGTCGCCGGGTCGACGACTGCGAAGGTGTGGTTGTCGCCATTCACCTTGGCAAGACCGAGCTGCACGCCGGTCGCGGCGCGCACACCGTCCAGCTTGCCGATCTCCGGCGCCAGTGTCACCGGTAGCCCGCCGAATCCGAACGTCTGCGTCGATACGACGTAGTCGCCGGTGAACTGCTTGGCAAAGATGGTGCGGATCGATGCCTTCACCGACGCCGCGAACACGGCGATCGCGGCCACGAGGGCAACCCCGACCATCAGCGATGCGGCAGTTCGAGCGGTTCGCTTCGGGTTGCGCATGGCGTTCTCCCGAGCAAGCGCACCGGCAGTTCCACGCCAGCGTACGAGCGGTGCACCGAGCAGTCGCGAAATAGGTCGAGCAAGCAATGGCCCGAGCACGAAGAGGGAGATGAACACGAGGGCAACGCCGAGGCCAAGGAGCCCGATCTGCCCGGCGAGGCCGATACCGACAAGAACGGCAGAAGCCACGAGCAGGCCCACGCCCGACAGCAGGCGACGTGTCGAGAACGACGGTTGCTCCATGGCGACGTCGCGGAGGGCGGCGACCGGCGGAACCTTGCCGCCGCGGCGCGAAGGCAGGGTGGCGGAGGCGAGGGTGATCACGATTCCGACCACGAACGCGGCAATCACGGTTCGGGGAAGCAGGACCAGCCCGCCGGCAGGAAGCTTGATGCCAACTCCGGTGAGCAGCCCGCGAAGCAGTTGGGCCATGCCGAACCCGGCGACGAAGCCGAGAGCGGAGCCGAGCACGCCCATCACCACGGCTTCGACGAGCATTGCCGACTGCACCTGGCCCTGGCTGGCGCCGATCGCCCGCAGCAGGGCGTTCTCCTTCCGGCGCTGGGCGACGATGATCGAGAAGGTGTTGTAGATGATGAACGATCCGACGAACAGGGCAACGAATGCGAAGACGAGGAGCAGGGTGTTGAAGAAGCTCAGCGACTTCTTGACCTCGTTGCTCGAATCAGCGGCCATCGCCTTTCCGGTCAGCGTCTCCGTGTGAGCAGGTATCACGGTGGCGATGCGGTCGGCCAAGGTCTGCTGACTCACCGATCCGTCGCCGCGCGCCAGGATGCTGTCGACCTGGCCCGGCACGCCGACGAACTCCTGAGCAGTCTTGAGGTCGAACAGGGCGACACGAGAACCGACTGGAGAGTCTTCCTTGCCGAAGCCGACGTACCCGACGAGCGTGAAGATGCGGCTGCCCGCCTGGCTGAGCACGGTGACCTGGCCACCGATGGCGAAATGACCCTCGGCGAACGAGCCGGCGTCCATCGCCATCTCGGTCCCGTTGACCGGCACTTTGCCCTGGCGCAACGTCCACACCGAGATCGGCGAATCGGAGATGTCCATGCCGAAGTTGGGCGAACCACGGTCGACTCCGATCGGCTTGCCATGCGTGTCGAGGATCCTGGCGTAGCCGGAGACGGACGCAGCGACGTCCGCCACACCGGGCACGGCGGCGACTTTGGCGATCAGTTGGTCGTCGATCCGGCCTCGCTGCGTCACGCCCTGCCCGGTGGAGACCACCTCCGTCGAGCGCACCACCGCATCGGTGTTGACGTAGACGGAGGAGAAGAGGTCGTCGAAGGTGCGCTGGAGCGAGTCCGTGAAGACGAATGTGCCTGTGAGAAAAGCGACGCCGAGGACGATCGAGAGGACGGTCGAGAACAGCCGGCGCTTGTGACTGAAGATCGTGCGGATGCTGAGCCGGAGCATGACGCTCACCCACCCAGAGTCTTCATGTGTTCGAGGATCGTGGCTACGGTCGGCTTCTCCATGCGATCGACGATCCGGCCGTCGGAGAGGAACACGATGGTGTCTGCCGAGCACGCCGCGACCGGGTCGTGGGTGACCATCACGATGGTCTGACCGAAGTCGCGAACGGCGTCGCGCATGAAGGTCAGGATCTCGGCGCCGGCTCGGCTGTCGAGGTTCCCCGTCGGCTCGTCGGCGAAGACGATGTCGGGCCGCCCGGCCAGTGCCCTAGCCACGGCAACTCGTTGCTGCTGACCACCGGACAGTTCGCTCGGGCGGTGGCCGAGTCGCGGCCGCATTCCCACGGCATCGATGACCGTGTCGAGCAGCGCCCGGTCGAGACGGCGATTGGCGAGTTGGGCGGGCAGTGTGATGTTCTCCAACGCGGTCAGCGTCGGCACCAGGTTGTAGGCCTGGAAGACAAAGCCGATGCGGTCGCGACGCACCCTCGTCAACTCTTGCTCACTCAGCGAACCGAGGTCGATGTCGCCGATGAACGCCCGACCGCCCGTGAGCGTGTCGAGCCCGGCAACACAGTGCATCAGTGTCGACTTTCCGGACCCTGAAGGTCCCATGATCGCGGTCAGCTGGCCGCGCGGGAAGCCGATGGTCACTCCATCGAGCGCTCGTACGGCGTTGTCGCCGCGGCCGTACACCTTCGTCGCGTCGGTTGCTCCGGCGGCCATGCTCACTGACGCGATCGGATCCGCAGCTACAACGGTCATCGCAACCTCCACTGGTCAAGCCGAAGCTGGGCGGCGACGGCCCTACTCAATGTTCCTCCGCACTCAGGTATGGAGGTAGAGACCTTGGACCCTTCTCGATTGGCCGAGTCGCGAGCACCATGAACTAGCTCGTGGAGAGGAGTTCGTGATGCCGTCGAAGATCCTTGCCCAGGTCGACGAAAGGGACCTCTACCGACCACCGCGTGACCCGGTGCTGGTCGATGTACCGCCGTTCGACTTCATCATGGTTGACGGGATGGGTGACCCATCCACGTCGGCCGAGTTCGAGGCAGCGGTTGGTGCTCTGTACGCGTTCAGCTATCCGGTCGTGATACCGCTGAAACGATCGGGGCGCGCCGAGTTGAAGGTCGCTCCCTTGGAGGGTCTGTGGTGGGCCGACGATCTCGGCGCGTTCGATCCCGCCCGTCAAGATCGAGGGGCGTGGCGCTGGACGCTGATGATCCGCCAGCCGGTCGACATCCCGGCCGACGTGCTGGCCAACGCCTTCGCCAAGATGACGAAGAAGGTCGGTGCCGACCTGGCTTCACGCGTGCGGTTCGAACGTTTCGACGAGGGACGTTGCGCACAGCTCATGCACCACGGCCCGTACGCCGAGGAAGGCCCCAACATCGTCCGGCTGCACGAATTCATCGCCGCACAGGGCTCGAGGTTGCGCGGTCATCACCACGAGATCTACCTCTCGGATCCCCGTCGTTCGGCGCCCGAGAAGATGCGCACGATTCTCCGTCAGCCCGTCAAGGGGTGATCGCAGGCGACTTGCTAGGGTGTTGATACTGAGTATACTACGGAGTATGCCACTATCCGAGATCGTCCGATGAGTGTCCCGCACGCCCTCTTGGCCCTGCTCAGCGAAGGCCCCACCTTCGGCCTTCGCCTACGCCAGGAGTTCGAGGAGAGAACCGGTGAGGTCTGGCCATTGAACGTCGGGCAGGTCTACACCACCCTGGCGCGTTTGGAGCGTGACGGGATGGTCGAGTCGGACGAAGCGCTCGGCGACGGACCGCAGAAGCGGTATCACATCACCCCTGCCGGCGAGAACGAGCTCTCGCACTGGCTGCACACCCCACCAGACACCGGGCTCCCACCGCGCGACGAGCTGATCATCAAGGTGCTGGTGAGTCTGCGGCTTCCGGGCGTCGATCTCCACGAAGTGCTGCAGGTGCACCGCCGCCACTTCATCGAGGCAATGCAA
>DATAJN010000216.1:0-2617 GCA_036262105.1 Ilumatobacteraceae bacterium | reverse complement strand
GTCGGCCTGCTCGTCGCCGGGGTCAGCGCCTACCTGTTCCTCAAGGTCGCCAGAGTCGCCCTCGGCAGCGACCAGGCGGTGCAACCGATCGCCAGTCTGTGGATCGCCACGTTCGCCTTGGCGCCGGGCTTCTTCCTGCCGCTCGAGCAGGAGCTGGCGAGAACCCTCGCTCACCGTCGAGCGATCGGCCAGGGCGGAAAGCCGGTGGTAGCCCGGGTGCGTTCGCTCGGGATCGGCCTGGCGGTGATCGTCACGGTCGTCGCGCTGGCCGCCAGCCCACTGATCGTCAGCGGGTACTTCGATGGCGACTGGATCCTCCTGATCGCCCTGATCCTCGCCATCGCTGCATACGCGCCGGCTCACTTGTCGCGAGGTATCGCCAGCGGGAACGGGCGGTTCCACGCCTACGCGATCGTGATGGGTGCCGATGGCGCTGTTCGCATCATCCTGTGCTCCGCGCTGGCGATCCTTGGCGTGAAGACGGTGGGGCTGTACGGCTTCGCCGTCGCCCTGTCTCCCCTGCCTGGTGTGCTGTGGGTCAAGGCCAAAGGCGCCTTGCGCACCGAGCCGGGGCCGCCTGCCTCATGGGCCGAAGTCACTCCCAACCTCGGCTGGCTGCTGCTCGGCTCGGTGTTCGCCGCAGCGTTGGTGAACGCCGGCCCGCTTGCCGCCACGCTGCTGGCCAGCGACGACCAGAAGCACCTCGTCACCCGATTCACCTATGGAGTGCTCCTCGCCCGAATTCCGCTGTTCCTGTTCCAAGCCGTGCAGGCAGCTCTGCTTCCCCGGCTGTCGCGGCTCGCCGCCCGCAATGAGATCGCCGAGTTCCGCTCCGGCTTCGCCCGGCTCATGAAGCTCGTGCTGTTGGTCGGGGTGGTCGGCACGGCGGGGGCGTTCCTCCTCGGCCCGCTGGTGATCGAGCGCTTCTACGGTGCGACCCTCAGCCGCAGCACGATGGCCATGCTTGCCCTGGGCAGCGCTTGCTACATGATTGCTCTAGCGATCGCTCAGGCCGTGATCGCCCTGCGCGGCCATGCCCTGGTCGCCGCCGGCTGGGCACTCGGAGCCGTGACGTTCGTGCTCGTCACCTGGCTCAGCTCCCACGAACTGTTCCACCGCGTCGAACTCGGTCTCGTCGCCTCATCGTTTGCTTCGCTGTGTGCGTTCGCTCTCGCGCTGCGAGCCAAGCTGCGCACTGGCCACGTGCCGTCAGGCGAATCGGTGATGGATGCCATCAACAACATGCCACTCGAAACCTGAGCTTCGTGGCGGCAGCTTCAGCTGCGTCTGGCCTTTTCCGACTCGATCTTCAGATCGTTGGCCACCATCATCCTGATCAACTCGGGGAACTGCACCTCGGGCTGCCAGCCGAGTACGGTGCGAGCCTTGGTCGCATCACCGATCAGCAGGTCGACCTCCGCCGGCCGGAAGAACTTCGGATCTTGGCGGACGTAGTCGTGCCAGTTCTCGATTCCTACTTCGGCGAACGCCAGCCGGACGAGGTCTTCGATGCTCGACGTAGTACCGGTGGCTACGACGTAGTCGTCGGGCTGATCCTGCTGCAGCATCAGCCACATCGCCTTCACGTAGTCGCCGGCGTACCCCCAGTCGCGCTTCGAGTCGAGATTGCCGAGCACGATCTCGTCCTGCAAGCCGAGCTTGATTCGAGCAACCGCATTGGTGACCTTGCGAGTGACGAACTCCAGTCCGCGACGTGGACCCTCGTGGTTGAAGAGGATGCCACTGCTGGCGTAGAGCCCGTAGCTCTCCCGGTAGTTGACCACGATGTCGTGCCCGAAGACCTTTGCACATCCGTACGGCGAACGCGGATGGAACGGCGTGCGCTCGGTCTGTGGCGTTTCGCGAACCTTGCCGAACATCTCGCTGCTGCTGGCCTGGTAGAACCGGATCGGATTGTTCTCCGCGCCTCCGACCATGCGGATCGCCTCGAGCATGCGCAGCACGCCCGTGCCGGTGATGTTGGCGGTGAGCTCGGCCTGGTTGAAGCTCAAGGCGACGAAGGAGATGGCCCCCAAGTTGTAGACCTCGTCGGGCTGGGTCGAGTCGAGCGCCTTGACGAGTGAGGGCAGATCGGCGAGGTCACCAGGAACCGGCTCCACGAATGGGAACTCGTCGCGCATCGAGGTCATCCGTGGGTTGTTCTGTCCCTTGACCATGCCGAAGATCTCGTATCCCTTGGTATGGAGGAACTCGGCGAGGTGTTGGCCATCCTGTCCGGTCACACCGGTTATGAACGCGCGGGGCATGCTGGCAATCCTTGGGGTCGAGCCGTCAAAGCGGGACACGGCAGTCTATGGCGCCGAGTCGAGTCCGAGCGCCAAGGGCTAGCCTCGGCGTTCCCATGGACCCACTGCGTGTCGCCTACGACGTCGGATCGCTCGCCGGGCTGCGCACCGGCGTCGGCCATGCCGCAGCGAGCATGCGCGACTCACTCCGCACGATCGACGATCTCGAGTTGCTCGAGTACATCGTCTCGTTCCGGTCGACGCCTGCGAGCGGGGTGCGACGTCTGCCCGTGCCCGCACTGCTCGCTCACCGGCTCTGGGCCGTCGCCGACCACCCCCGTGTCGACAGGTTGCTCGGCAGACCCGACGTC
>DATAJN010000215.1:0-3060 GCA_036262105.1 Ilumatobacteraceae bacterium | reverse complement strand
GTACGCGCCGGATCGTCAGGCGGCGGACGCGGTCTTGGCCGAAGGAGCCGTACAGCTCGGCCAAAATGAGTTCGACGACGAGCAACGACGCGGCCGATCCGACCCGTTCGATTCCTTCCTGCTACTGGCCGACGACCTCTTCGCCACCGTCGAACGTGAACCAAAGGAGACACATGTCTGAGAGCACAGAGTCTGAGAGCACAGAGTTTGAGGGCATACCGTTGGACGGTTTGCTGTGGAGCGAGCGTGTGAAGTTCAGCGACGCTGGCGGCGGATTCGCCTACGCGCCAAACACAGCGTTTGTGCGCGAGTCGGCCGATGATGACACCCTGGCTGACCTCGCGGGCGTCGACGAGACGATCGGATTCGACCACGACGCGCCGCCGGTACCGGGGTTTCGTCGACTCGGCGGGAAGTTCGACGCAATACGGGTCGTGGCGCATCTGAGAGCAAAAGGGGTCGACGCGCAGCCTGACCACGTTCTGTTCGCCCATGGGATGACGTGCTGCTGCGGTCCACATCCCGCCGCCGGCTTCGAGCCATGGCTCATCGCCAATCCGTTGCATGCCAACCCGCTGCACGCCAACCCCTTACACGCGAACCCGCTGCACGCCAACCCATTGCAGGCAAACCCGTTGCATGCGAATTCGGCGAACGGCCCAACCACCAGCTCAGTGCGCCCCGCGGATGAACCAGGTTGGTTCGCGGCGATGGCCTCGGCGAGCGCTGCCCTCAATGCGTCCGGGACACCGGGCGTCGTGGTGCTCGATACCGGTCTGGCGGCCGGTCAAGATCTCCCCGCGTTTCTGGGTCCTCCAACGGTGGCTGCAGCGCCGCCCAACAGTGTCGACGTTCCTGACTGGAACAACGACAACTGGCTCGATCCGGTAGCGGGGCACGGCACGTTCATAGCCGGGATCATCGAACGAATCGCGCCGGGCTGCGGGGTCGAGGTTCTCCGGGTTCTGCAGCCGGAGGGCGACGGTAAGGAGTCAGACATTTTCACGGCGATCAACGCCATCGCCGATCGGCCGAGCCCACCGGCCTTCTTGAACCTCTCGTTCGGAGGATACGTGTGGGTGAAGGCGCCAATGCTCAGTGCAGCGGTGCTGCGCGCCCAGCAGCGCGGCATCGTCGTCGTCGCGTCGGCTGGGAACGATGGCACGTGCCGTCCGTCGTACCCCGCGGCGATCCCCGGCGTCGTGTCCGTTGGGGCAATCGGTCCCGATGGACCTGCGTGGTTCTCGAACTATGGAGATTGGGTCCGGTCGTGCGCCCCCGGGGTGGATGTGGTCAGCTCGTTCTTCGCCTTGTTCGACGGCAACGAGGTGCCCAGCGGTGGTCGCGACATCGACCGCTTTCGATCGTGGGCGACCTGGAGCGGCACATCCTTTGCGGCTCCGGCCGTGATCGGCGCGCTCGTGCGGGAGATGCGCCTCTCCAATTCCTCTCCGACCCAAGCCGTCGCACGTCTCATCGACGCCCCGGGTCTCGGCCGAATCCCTGGCCTGGGTACCGTCGTCAACGTCTGACCGATCTGTTCCACGTCGTCCGACCACCCGATCAAGAAACCGCTCGACGGAGCACCGTGCATCCGTTTGGGCGGCACAATCAATGACATGCGACACGCCGGCTCCAGCCACGAGACGATGAACAGCTGCTCGCACGACCGGTCGGCGGGGCGGTCATGAAGATCGCTTTGATGTTCTGCCTCATTGCCGCGCTCGGCTATGGCGTCGGCGCTGTGCTGCAAGCCCTCGGTGCACGGCGTGCAACCGCGGGCGTGGACATCGGCGTGAAGGCGATGGTCAAGCAGCCGATATTCCTCCTCGGTCTCCTCGCAGACTTCGGGAGCTGGGTGATCTCGAGGTTCGCGTTGCACACACTGCCACTGTTCGCCGTGCAAACGATTTTGGCCGGGAGTCTCGCTGTCACCGTTGTGCTCGCCGGTCTCGTCCTCGGCGCCGAGCTCCGCAAACCGGACCTGTGGGCGATCGTTGCGACGGTGACCGGTCTGATCATCGTTGGGGTCTCTGCTGGCTCGGACGAGGCCAGAGACGTCACACATCTTCTCAAGCTGTGCATCCTGGCCGGGATTCCGATGATCGTGGTCGCCGCGCTCTTCGCGATCAAGATGAACAAGGCGGTGATCCTCGCGGTGCTCGCCGGTGTCGCCTTCACCTCGAGCGCCCTCGCTGCACGAACGATCAAGATCAGAGGCGAATCGTTCGTTGGGATCCTCACCGAACCAATGCTGTGGGCGATGCTGATCTATGCCGTCATCGCCCTCGGCATTCATGCCGGGGCACTGTTGCGCGGCGAGGTCGGCCCAGTGACCGCGGCGATGTGGGCCACCGAAGTCCTCGTCGCTGTCGTCGTCGGTGCCGTCGCCCTCGACGACCACATGCGCCCGGGTTGGGCGTTGCCTGCCACGTTCGGGATCGCGCTGACACTGGCGGCGACTGTCGTGCTTGCTCGGTCACCGGCACAGGATCTCGAGCACCGGGTGCTACCGATCAAAGCGCTGGCGAGCGACCTGGCCGAACACGACGAGTCGGCGCAGCGCCACTCCTGAGCGGTCGTCTGGGTCCGGGTGCTCAGAGGACGAGGGCGGCCTCGAACTCGTGGTCGATCATGTTGCCGGTCGGCTCGAAGCCGAGGCGGCGATAGAACAGCTCCGGGCTGCCAGGTCCCTGGCCCCAGCTCAGCATGAGCCGCTCGTGCCCCTCCTGGCGCAGTTGCTCGGTCAGCATTGTCATCACTCGTCCGCCGATGCCGCGCCGCTGGTGCCAGCGGTCGATCAGGAATCGCCACAGGTACGGATGGGGGAACGTCTCCGTCACGAGCGCGAGCATCACGAACCCGACGGGATCGCCGTCGGCGGCGATGCCCCGGAACCACGGCAGTGCTCGTGCACCGTCAACTTCCTCGGGAAGCAACGCGTGACGGAACGTCTCCGACATCGGCGCGACGAACTCCTCCTGGAAGCGGTGCGTCCGCAGCTCGGCATACGGCCGTGCGGTCTCGTGGACGAGCTCGACCAGCTCCACCGTCTCAGGA
>DATAJN010000214.1:0-4843 GCA_036262105.1 Ilumatobacteraceae bacterium | reverse complement strand
GACACACGGCTGATGGGCGCCGACTGCGTGTTGTTGATCGCCGCAGCCCTCGACAAGGCGGAGCTGGTCGGCTTTCATCAGCTGGCGACGAGCATCGGGCTCGACGTGCTCGTGGAAATCCACGACGAAACCGAGCTCGAGTTGGCCTTGCACGCCGAGGCAACGATCATCGGTGTCAATCAGCGAGACCTGGTCACGTTTCTCGTCGATCACGAGCGGGCAGTGCGCATGGCTGGTCTGATACCGCCTGGTGTCGTGCGAGTCGCGGAGAGCGGTGTGCGCGGTCGCGCCGATGCGCTCAGCTTGCGTCGCGCCGGTTACGACGCAGTGCTGGTGGGCGAATCGCTGGTGACGGCGGACGACCCAGCCGCGGCAATCGCCGAGCTGCGCGTGGCCTGATCCGAAATCGATCCGGTCCGAACACGGCCCGGCCAGGTACGTTTGACGGATACGTTTGGCATGAGCCAGGGAACGGTGATGTTCGTCAAGATCTGCGGTATCACGAATGAGGACGATGCACTGCTGGCTGTGGCGATGGGTGCTGACGCTGTCGGCTTCGTCCTGGCTCCGTCGCCCCGGCAGATCGCGCCGCAGCAGGTTTACAACATCACCCGTCGATTGCCACCCGAGATCCTCACCGTCGGAGTCTTCCGCGACGAGTTGCCCAGCCGAGTGATCGAGACGGTCAACCGCGCCGGTTTGAAAGCGGCCCAGCTGCACGGGCACGAGTCGCCGGCGATGGTCGCCGAGGTTGCCGAACAGATCCGGTGGGTGATCAAAGCGATCGTCGCCGGCTCGCCCGACGCTCGACGGACGAAAGAGTTCTGCACCGACCTGATCCTCGTCGACGCGCCGTCGCCCGGCTCGGGAAAGCTGTTCGACTGGTCGCTGCTCGGCGAAGTTGCCGAGGGGCCGCGCCTCATTCTTGCCGGTGGCCTCGATCCCGACAACGTCGCCACAGCCGTCCGCAAGGTGCAGCCGTGGGGCGTCGACGTGTCGACCGGTGTCGAGAAGTCGCCCGGTCGCAAGGATCCCATGAAGGTCAAGGCCTTCATCGAACGGGCACGTGCCGCTGCGCCGCAGCATCATCTCGGGCCCGATTCGATGCCCTACGACTGGGCAGACGACGAGGAGTAGACGATGTCGCTGATGGCAGAACCATCGGCCACTGGACGTTTCGGCGAATTCGGTGGTCGCTTCGTACCCGAGACCTTGGTACCCGCATGCGAGGAGCTCGAGGCAGCGTTCCGCGAGGCATGGGCCGACGCGACGTTCCGAGCAGATCTCGACTACCAGCTGCGTCAATACGCGGGGCGCCCGTCGATCCTCACCGAGTGCGCCAACCTCGGCAACCACCTCGGTATCCGACTCCTCCTGAAGCGCGAGGACCTCAACCACACCGGCTCCCACAAGATCAACAACGTGCTCGGTCAAGCCCTGCTCGCCAAGCGGATGGGGAAGAAGCGCCTCGTCGCCGAGACCGGTGCCGGGCAACACGGCGTGGCCAGCGCAACCGCTGCTGCGCTCCTGGGCATGGAGTGCAAGGTGTACATGGGCGCGGTCGACGTGGAACGCCAGGCGCTCAACGTGTTCAGGATGAAGTTGCTCGGCTCGGAGGTCGAATCCGTGCAGAGCGGCAGCCGAACCTTGAAAGACGCTGTCAACGAAGCGATGCGCGATTGGGTCGCATCGGTGGAGTCGACGCACTACTGCCTCGGATCCGTCATGGGCCCTCACCCGTACCCGTGGATGGTCCGTGAGTTTCACCGCGTGGTCGGCGACGAGGCCAAGCAGCAGTGCCACGAACTGTTCGGCGACGTACCCGACATCGTGGTGGCGTGTGTGGGCGGAGGCTCGAATGCGATCGGGATCTTCTCAGGATTCGTCGACGATCGCACCCGTCTGGTCGGCGTCGAACCGGCAGGCGGAGCCGCTGTCGGCCGCGGGCAACCCGGAGTGGTGCACGGCATGCGCAGCTATCTGATGCAGGACGAATACGGGCAGGTGCTGGAAGCAGAGTCGATCTCCGCGGGCCTCGACTATCCCGGCGTTGGTCCGGAGCACAGCCACCTCGCCTCCATAGGCCGCGCCGAGTATCCCTCGGTCACCGACGCCGAGGTGATTGCCGCCTTTCAATTGCTGGCGCGGATGGAAGGAATCATTCCTGCACTGGAGTGCGCCCATGCCCTCGCCTGGATCACGCGCGAGGCGCGCAGCTTCCAGGGATCGACGGTGCTGATGAACCTTTCTGGCCGCGGCGACAAAGACGTCGCTCAGATGATGGACATCCTGGCCCGATGACCGGAGTCTTGGAAACAGCCCTGCGCGACAAGCGCGCTGCTGGGCGCAAGTTGCTGGTCCCGTACGTCACCGGTGGCCTCGCCGGCTGGCAAGACGCGGTTCGTGCAATTGCTGCCGCCGGTGCCGACGCCATCGAGATCGGCGTGCCTTTCTCCGACCCGGTCATGGATGGCCCCGTCATCCAACAGGCATCGCAGTTGGCGTTGGAGAGCGGTGCGACGCCGGTGTCGATCCTCGACGAAGCGCGCACACTCGACATCGGCATTCCGCTCGCGGTGATGTGTTATTACAACACCATCCATCACGCCGGGCATGAGCGGTTCGCCCATCAACTCGTCGCCGCCGGCGTGGTAGCCGCGCTCGTGCCCGACCTGCCGCTGGAGGAGTCGGCACCGTGGTGCACGGCTGCCGACGCTGCCGGCATCGAGACGGTGATGTTCGCTGCACCGACCGCGCCCGACGAACGGCTGCCGCGGATCGCCGCCCGGGCGAGGGGGTTCGTGTACTCCGTCGGCCTGCTCGGGGTCACCGGAGAACGCGACCAGCTTGCGTCGACGGCTGCGTCGCTGGCGCGCCGGCTGAAGGCCATCACCGACGTGCCGGTGCTGATCGGTGTCGGCGTCTCCAACGCGGTTCAAGCCCAACAGGCCGTGCAGGTGGCCGACGGGGTCGTGATGGGTGCTTCGGTGATCAGACGGTTGCTCGACGACGGCGCCGATGCCGCCGGCGATTACATCGCCGAAGTCCGCGCTGCGATCGATGAGTGAGTTGTGTGAGCTCTGTGAGGCAGCCCGGCTGACGGAGTGGTTCTACGAGGACGAGGTCTGCTGGATCGCCGAATGCGAGCAGTGCTACGTGCCGATGGTCGTCTGGAAGCAACACGACCCGTCACCACCCGCGGCGGTACGCGACACGATGCTCGAAGTGTTGGGAATCGTGGTCAGCGCGTCGTATCGCTTCGACGGTTTCTACATCGACGACAACATGCGCTCGATCCCGAACCACTACCACGCGCATGCCCGGCCACGCGGTGGCTTCTTCGGCCACGGTTTGCGAAGAACGTCGCTGTAAAACGCAGAAAGCGAGCCGCAAATGCGGCTCGCTCTGCGAGTCGGCGTACCGACCGGTTAATCCGATCGATCGGTCAGTATGGCCGAGTAATGGGTCCACGCATGATTTGGGTGTCCTTTGGTTCCGGGTCGGCTGCGGCTCCGCCGAGTGCCAGAAACATATCACACTGCGTGGCCATCAGTGCAAGAATCTTGAGCAAGTATCGACCGAATCTTTACGGCACCGTCCGTGGCGATTCGTGTCTCAGCTGATCGGTAGCATCGACACATGCTCACGTCCGGTCAAGCAGCGCCCCAATTTTCCTTGACGAACCAGAAGAACGAGGTTCAGGAACTGGCCGCGCTCCGTGGCCACAACGTGCTCGTGTACTTCTACCCTCGCGCCGACACCCCTGGATGCACGCAACAGGCCTGCGGTCTGCGCGACATCGCTGGGCAGGTCGGCGACACCGTGATCCTCGGCATCAGTCCCGACAAGCCGGCGGCGCTCGCCCGGTTCGGCGACAAGTACGCGCTGAACTTCGACCTGTTGTCCGATATCGATCATTCGGTAGCCGAGGCGTACGACGTGTGGAAGGAGAAGAAGAACTACGGCAAGACCTACATGGGCATCCTGCGATCGGCGTTCCTGATCGGGCCCGACGGCGAGGTGCGCAACGCCTGGTACAAGATCAGCCCGAAGGACACGCCGACTCGGCTGTTGGAAGCGCTGGGCGAATGACGGCGTTGCCGCTTCCGGCAGATGTGCTGCCGCATCGTCCGCCGTTCCTCTTCGTCGACTCGATCGTGGCTCTCGAGCCAGGTGTGAGCGCGACGGGCCAGTGGCGTTTGACGGGTGACGAATGGTTCTTTCCCGGGCACTTTCCGGGCCGACCGACGTTACCGGGGGTGTTGATGTGCGAGGCGATTGCTCAGGTCGGCGCGATTGCCGTGTTGACCGACCCGAGGTTCGCGGGAAAGCTGCCACTGTTCGGTGGCCTCGACGGTGCTCGTTTCCGGCGCCAGGTGGAGCCGGGCGACACGTTGGAGCTGAGGGTCGAGCTGCAGCGGATGTCGGCCCGTGCGGGCAAGGGTCGCGGCTGGGCGCTGTTGCGCGGCGAGACGGCGTGCGAGTGCGAGTTGATGTTCGTGCTCGTCGACGCGTAGCTCACGCAGCGGCGCGCCACAGCGGTGCGGCGACGAGCGTGCAGTGTTCGCATGGGGTGCCGCGTTCAACGAGATCTGCAGCGGCGATCAACCCGTGCCGGAAGGCGACCTCTTCGACGACATCGGGGTCGTCGCACGGCCCGCCGAACCATTGGTCGACGACGTCGATCAGACCGACGTGGTCGCTGCAGTCGAGTTTGGTGTGGACGAGGTTGGGACGGTCGATGTCGAAGATGACGTATCGGGTCGGGCGGCTCGGGCGGATCGGGGCGTGTCGCTTGGTCATGCCGTGATCATGGCAAGGGGGTGTCACGCGGTTGTTCGAC
>DATAJN010000213.1:0-2256 GCA_036262105.1 Ilumatobacteraceae bacterium | reverse complement strand
GATGCGACGACCGGATCGGTGGCGCTGCTCGGAACCCGTGGCAGGCTGACGAACCCCCGCGGTTGGTGGATCCCAGGGCTGCTGTTGCTCGGCATCCCGTTGCTGTTCAACGAGTCCGACCTGCAGACAGCTCAGCAGATCCCGGCGCTGGCGATCATCCTGGTGTCGATCGTCCTCGTCAGCGGCTACAGCGGTCAGATCTCGCTCGGTCACGCCGGGTTCGCCGGTGCTGGCGCGCTGGTGACGGCGAAGTTGACGCACGGCCAGATTCCCGGTGTGCCGGCAATGCCGGCCGTGTTGGCCCTCGTGGTGGCTGTTGCCGTGACCGGTGTCGTCGGGTTCCTTCTCGCGTGGCCGGCGATTCGCAGACGCGGGCTGTTCCTCGCGCTGACGACGTTCGCGATGGCCGCGATACTCGATCGGTTCGTGTTCGCCCAGCCGGTGTTCGTCAGCGATGTGCGCATCGGGCCACCAGGTTTCCTCGATGGTCCCGTGGCGTTTTACTGCTTCGAGCTCGTGTGCCTGGGCCTGGCCTTGCTGATCGTCCGGGTCCACCACCGCGGCCGGGTCGGTCGCGCATTGACGGCCATCCGTGACGACGAGGCCGGCGCACACGCCAGCGGCGTCGACGCCCATCGACTGCGGAAGTGGGTCTTCGCGGTCAGCGTCGCCCTGGCAACACTCGGGGGCGCGCTCCTCGCCCAGTCGGCACGCGCATTCGATGGCAGCGCGTTCGACCCGGTGTTCGGACTCGTCTGGTTCGCCGCCGTGGTCGTGTTCGGCATCGACAGCGTCAGCGGCGCCGTGCTCGGAGCCGCACTCCTCGTCGCCCTCGACGCGACCGTCACCGACGGCATCTCCACGATCGTCGTTGGCGCCGGGGCCGTATTGATGGGCCGAACACCTGGCGGCGCGCTGTTCACCCTGAGGCGCGCCGGCGCGGCCGCGTTGCGCCGCGTCGACCGGCCCGACCGTTTCGAGGGCGTGCGGCTTTCGCCGTCTGGCGAGGCATTGGCAGCGAGGTTGCGACGATGACCACGGGTCTGCTCGAGGCACGCGGCATCGTGTTCCATCACGAAGGCGTCCTCGCCGTCGACCACGTCGACCTCGTGGCGGAACCGGGGTTGGTCACCGCTGTGATCGGTCCGAACGGTGCCGGCAAGACCACCTTGTTCGACTGCCTGAGCGGCGAGCGCGTGCCATCGGCGGGTCGCGTGCTGCTCGACGGAATCGACGTGACCCGGCTGGGCACCGACGAACGCGCCCGGCGTGGCATCGCCCGCACCTTCCAACGCTCGTCGGTGTTCCTCAGCATGACCGTTGAGGAGAACCTGCTCGTCGCCGCCGAGAACCGGCGACGACGGATCACGCTGCGAGAGTTCTTCGACCTGCCCGCGCACGGCGAAGGATCATCGACCGGCATGGTGCAACGGATGCTCGAGGAGATGCGCCTCGGCCACGTGCGCAACGTCGTCACCGGGCAGCTGCCCACCGGCACGCTGCGCACCGTGGAGCTGGCGCGGGCGCTGTGCACCTCGCCGACCGCGCTCCTCCTGGACGAACCGGCGAGTGGTCTCGACGACGAGGAGACGGCGTTGCTGGCCGAGCACCTCGCCGCGCAGGCGGTGGCCGGCCTCACGGTCGTTCTCATCGAACACGACATCGCTCTGGTCGCCGATTCCGCTCACGTCGTCTACGTCATGAACAGCGGACGAGTGCTGGCCACGGGCACGCCGGCCGACATGTTGAACCGCGCCGACGTGCGCGCCGCAGTGTTGGGGCTGGCGACATGACCTTGGAGTTGCACGGCGTGCGAGCCGGCTACGGATCGGTCGAGGTTTTGCACGGAGTGGACTTGACGTTTCCGGCGGGATGCATCGTGGCCATCGTCGGCAGCAACTCGGCGGGGAAGACCACTCTGTTGCGCTGCATCGCGGGCCTCATCGCCGCTCGCACGGGCACCATCCGCTGGGACGGCCGCGACATCACCAACGCGTCGGCCTACGAGCGCGCCGCGCACGGGATGGTGCTCGTCCCCGACGAACGCAACGTGTTCCCGTCGCTCACCGTGCGCGAAAATCTCGAGCTGTTCGCCGGCGACACCGATCTCGGTCCGGCGCTCGAGACGTTCCCGGCGCTCGAGGGGATGCTCGCCCGTCGCGTCGGCACGTTGTCGGGTGGCGAGCGGCAGATGGTCGCCCTGGCCCACGCCGTCGTTCGGCCGGGCCGCCTCGTCCTGCTCGACGAGCCCAGCCG
>DATAJN010000212.1:0-3095 GCA_036262105.1 Ilumatobacteraceae bacterium | reverse complement strand
GGTCAGCGAGGCGATCTTCAGGTATGGCCGCGAGCTCGGCGTCAAAGTCACGCCGATCTACGGCGGCCAGCCAATCTTCCGACAGCTGCAAGCGCTCGACCGCGGCGTCCACATCGTCGTCGCCACGCCAGGCCGGGCCCTCGATCACATCGGTCGCGGCTCGCTGCACCTCGGTGAGATCAAGACCGTGATCCTCGACGAAGCCGACGAGATGCTCGACATGGGCTTCGCCGACGACATCGACTCGATACTGCAGGCAACCCCTGCGGAGCGCCAGACGGTGCTGTTCTCGGCCACAATGCCAGCCCGCATCAATGCTCTCGCGCGCAAATACCAACGCGACCCTGTGCGCATCCAGATCGGTCGCAGCGATACGACGCCGGGCACCGCGCTCATTCGCCAAAGCGCTTACATGGTGCAGCGTTCCCACAAACCTGCCGCGCTCGGGCGAATCCTCGACATCGAGGGCCCGAAGGCCACGCTCGTCTTCTGCCGAACACGCATCGAAGTCGATCAGCTGACGGAAACGATGAACGGGCGCGGATACCGCGCCGAGGCGCTGCATGGTGGCATGGATCAACCACAACGCGATCGCGTCATGGGACGTCTTCGTGATGGCACTGCCGAGTTGCTTGTAGCCACCGATGTCGCCGCACGCGGCCTCGACGTCGACACGCTCACCCACGTGGTCAACTACGACGTGCCCTCCGCAGCAGAGAGCTACGTGCATCGCATCGGTCGCGTCGGCCGCGCCGGTCGACAAGGCGTAGCCATCACCCTTGCCGAGCCCCGCGAGCAGCGGCTGCTGTTCAACATCGAAAAGCTGACCAAGCAGAAGATCGCCATCGAGCGCGTGCCCACCGTCGCCGACCTGCGCGCTCGCCAGATCGAGCAGACAGTCACCGCCGTTCGTGAGGCGCTCGCCTCCGACGATCTCGACGACTACAACGACGTTCTCAACGCACTCGCAGGCGACCACAACATGCGCACCATCGCTCTCGCTGCGGTGAAGTTGGCTCATGAGGCCGGTGGGGCAACTGTCGACGAGGCCGAGATCCCCGACTTCTCCCACAAGGTCGACCGCGGTCCTCGCCCGGACAGGCCCGATCGAAGCGGTCGGCCCGGTGAGCGCCCGGGGCAGAAGGGACCGCGTTCGGCTTCGCCCGGCCATCGTGGTGGCACTGTCGGTACGGGGTTCATCTATGTCGGTCTCGGCCGCAAGGGTGGCATACGCCCCGGCGATCTCGTCGGGCTGATTGCCAACGAGAGCAACCTCAGTGGTCGCGAGATCGGGCCGATCAAGATCACCGAGCAGTTCTCGATCGTGGGCGTGCCCGAGGCACGAGTCGACGATGTGATCGCCTCGTTGCGTGGCACTCTGTTGAAGGGCAAGCGGCCCAACGCCAGGCGCTACACCGACTGAGTCGGCGCTGCGAACGTCGAGATCAATCGAATACCGACGCGAGGTGCCACGCCTGACGTGTGGCGAAAACCAGGCTCTTCACGGGTCCATCCCCGACGCCACCGTAGGTTCAGCCGTGCCGCCAGACCACCTCCCCGTCGACCACCGCGTCGGTCGGTCGCAGACCGACGCGCGAAGCGACTGCGGCCGATGCCCGATGATCTGCGTGGACATGAGCGACAACAGACTCGATGCCGTGCCCGACAAGCCAGGAGACGAGTCCGGCTGCGGCCTCCCCGGCGTAGCCCTGTCGTTGCCATGGCGTGCCGATGGTCCACGCGACGAGTGCCTCGGCGTCGGTGTCGGGGTTCAAGATGGTGGCCTGCACTGTGCCGACGGCCGCCCCATCCGTGCTGCGGCACACGATCCAATTGAGCCAAAGCTCATCGGCGGACCCCGATCCCCTTACCCAGGCCGCGTAACGCTCCCGCAACTGGTCGAGCGTCGCCGGCTGCCCGCCGGTGAACTCATGCAGCGCGGGATCAGCGAGAACGACGACCATCTCCACCGCATCCTCGACACGCAGTGGACGAAGGGTCAACCGTGACGTGACGATGGTCGAGTCATCGCTGAGCCCAGTCACCGGCGCGACCCTAACGGCGCCGAAGATCGTCAACGAACCCGACGTTGTGCTGTACTCAATGACCATGTCAGTCTCCGACCGACCCAGCGACGCGGCTCTGTGGGCTGCCATGGCCGACACCTTGCGCGCCACGGTGCTGCCCAATCTCACCGATCCATATGCCCGCAACGTAACGATCCAGCTGATCGGATTGGCCAACTACGCCGGGCGCCGCGGCGCGGATCCGACAAAACGCAGGCAAGAGGAATTGGCCGCCGCGCTGGAAGGCGCCGCGGGACAGGACGTGCTGAGATCATGCATCGCAGTGCTGGCCGACCCGTACCACCGCGCCCACGCCACCATCCGCGAGATCCTGGAGAGACACCTGAACGAAGATCTCGAGAACGAAGCTGCGATGCTCACGGCCTTCCGCGGGCAGGTACCAAATGGATGAAGCACGACTTGCCGAGTATCTCAGCGCCCAGGCCGGGGCGCCGATGGAAGTGCATTCGGCGCATCGGCTCACTGCTGGGCATTCGCGGGCGATGTTCGACGTCGACACCTCGGCCGGACGGTTCATGCTGCGCATCGAACGCGGCGGGGTCTTCGGTACGTCCGGCCGACACGAGTTCACCCTCATGCAATCGCTGCACGCCTCGGGATTCCCCGTGGCGAATGTTCGCTGGTTCGAACCGACGCACGATGTGCTGGGGCAGCCATTTTTCCTCATGGACTACATCGACGCAGACCAGCCCGACCAACAGTGGACGATGGACTCGGCGACGGCCGCCGCGTTCGCCCGCACGCTGGCACGGCTGCATGCTCTCGAGCCCACCACACATCTACCGACGGTCGATCCCGAGCAGACGACACACATTCTCATCGAGCACTGGCGAAATGTCGGCAAGTCGTCCGGCGCTCCGCGGGTCCCCCTGCTCGATGCCGCGGAGATGTGGCTGCACCAGCACGCACCGATCACGAGACGCGTCACGTTGGTGCACGGCGACGCCGGCCCAGGCAACGTGCTGAGCCGCGGTGGAGAGACGCTTGCCCTGACTGACTGGGAGTTCG
>DATAJN010000211.1:0-5914 GCA_036262105.1 Ilumatobacteraceae bacterium | reverse complement strand
GGTCGATCGGGTTGTGGGCAGCAACGTCGGGAAGGGTGAGATCTGTGGGGAGGCTGCGTCGTTGCTTGAGCTTGGTTTCGAGGGCCTGTTCGGCGTACTGCTGAACATCGAGATCGATCGTGAGTTGGATGTCGCGACCGGCGATCGGGTCGACGTGCTCGTCGACGAGCTCACGAACGATTCCTCCGGCTGCATCGACTTCGAAGACCTCTTTGCCCCATCGGCCGTGGAGCGTGTCCTCCATCGACGCTTCGACGCCGAAGGCGCCGACGAGCTCGTTCGTGTTGTAGTTCTTCTCCTTGTAGACGCCCACGTTCTCCTTGGTGATCGGGCCGAGATAGCCGACGACATGACTTGCCAGCGGCGCATACGGGTAGACGCGCTTCCACTGCTCGACGATCTGGATGCCCGGGAAGTCTTCGCTGCGCTCCTTCAGATACGTCACGGTGTCTTCGTCGACATCCTCTTTCAACGGCAACGGCAACAAGGTGCTGTAGCGCTGGCCCTTGGTGCACTTCGGGATCGTCGGTTCACCGAAGCACGGGTCGTAGCGACGCTGCAGATCGATGACCGGAACCTTGAGAGGGCCGGATAGTCGGTTGAAAATCGTGTCGCGGGCTTTGTGACTCTTGATGACGCTCCAGTCGATGGCGACCGTGAGGATGCGCTTGTTGTCGGCCATGATGCGACCCTTGGCGTCGAAGATGCGGCCGCGCTCGGGCGGGATCAACACCGTGCGAATCTTTGCGGCCGAGACCCTCTGTTGGTATGACGCCGCCTCGACTCCTTGCAGGAACCACAGGCGCGTACCGACAGCGCCGATCAACAACATCGACACGAGCGCCAGGACGCCGAGACGCGTCGTGCGTTTATCGATCGCCATGGCACCATTGTTGTCTGCGAACGGGCGCAAAAGAGCGCGCCTGGTTCAGTTCAAGGTTCATTCCGGGATCGCCCTCCACGTGCGACGCTTGGCACCAGCGCACCATCGACCGAGCGGAACCATCAGCGGGCTGAGCAGGGTCGCCGCGACCGTGACCACGGGCAGCACCAGGAACAGCCGATCCGTCAGCCAACCCTCCTGGCCGGTCAGGAACTTCACGACCGGTATGGCCCCTTCCCCGACGGCCGATCCAATCGCCACGAAGATCGCCGCGAGCCACCATTGCGGATCGGGCGTGATGCTCATCACATAGCCCGACGCCAGCCCGGCCAAGCCGTACGCGAGGGCAGTGAGCCCGAGCGGCGTGCCGACGCCGAGGTCGTACATCATGCCCAGGGCAAACCCGGCGAACGCACCCCGCTCGGAGCCGGCACCAGCACCCGCGCCCGCTGCCAGGGCGAGCACGACCTGGACAGCGACGCCCGCGGGTCGATACGTAGCGCAGACCGTCCGCTGGATCGCCAACACCACCAGGGCAACTGGGATCAGTCGGGTGAAAAGAGCAAACGGCAGCGAGCGCACGGCTCAGATCGCGGCCTGGTTCGGAACGAAGAGCACCACGGAGACGAAGTTGAGTCGGGTGAGGCTGGCGTTGGGCTCGACCTCGACGATGGGAGTACGGCTACCCAATCGTTGGCGTACGGCTGTGATCGTGCCGATCGGGAGCCCTTGGGGGGCAAGGCTCTTCGTGCCGCCGGCGGTCTCGACGATGTCGCCCACCTTCACGTTGGTGAGCGCAGTGTCGTCGATGAGGCTGAACAGCAGGGGACGGTCCGCGCTCTGACCGTCGATGTTGCCGGTCTCGCGGGCGACGAGCACCTCGGGCAGGGTCGTCGATGTAGTCGAAGTACTGGTCGAGGTCGTCGTCTGGCCCGGCGTGGCCGTCGTCGCGCCCTTGGGCGTTGTCGTGGTCGTGGTCGTCGTCGGCAGCGTGGTGGTAGTGGTCGTGGTGCTGGTCGAAGTCGTCGTATCGAGCGACCGGCCACTGAGTGCTGTGTTCGGAGTGCTCGATGACGTTGTCGACGCCGCGTCGCCCGCGTCGATGCTGCTGAGCACCTGCGCCTGCACGGAGAACTGCGGGTCGGTGATCAGCATCACGACACTGCGATCCGGATAGACCTTGGTGACTTTGCCGATGAGACCGGCGCCATCGGTTACCGGCATGCCGACGGCGATGCCGGCGCGGGTACCGACGGTGATCTCGACCGTGTTCTGGAAGTTGCTGGGCGCCTCACCGACCACCTGGGCGATCACGCTCTTGTAGCTGTGAACCGAAGTGAGGTGATACAGCTTGAGCAGCTCGTAGTACTTGGTGATCGCTGTCTGCGCCTCGATCTCGGCACCCTTTTCGTGTTCGATCTGATCCTTCAGCGCCTCGTTCTCGGCCTTCATGTCGTCGTAGTGAGTGATGCCGTACCACGCATTGGCGATCGGCTTCGACACCGCGTCGGCAGTGATGTCAAAGGGTCGCATGATCACCGCGAAGCCCTGCCGGGCCTTGTCGATGACGGCGTTGTGGCCACGCCGGTCGAGGGTGATCAGCAGCAGCGAGGTCAAAATGAGCAGCACAACGACACGGCGGCGGCTCAACGAGGACAGCACGAGAGGCCAGGGTGGTCTAGTCGTCGCCGCCGAGCGACATCAACCCGCGCATCGCGTCGATGTTCTCGAGCGCCCGCCCGGACCCGATCACGACGCTGAACAACGGGTCGTGGGCGATCTTGATCGGCATGCCTGTTTCGTGGGCGAGCCGTCGGTTGATCCCGGCCAGCAGTGCGCCTCCACCCGTGACCATGATGCCTTGCTCCATGATGTCGGCCGCGAGTTCGGGCGGTGTCTTGTCGAGTGTGGTCTTGACTGCATCGACAATCGCCGACAATGGCTCAGCCAGTGCCTCGCGCACCTGCTCGGTGGTGAGCGGCACCGTGCGCGGCAGCCCGCTGATGAGATCGCGGCCGCGGATGTCGGCAGTCAGTTCCTCGTCGAGTGGCCACGCCGAACCCATGTGGATCTTGATCTCTTCTGCAGTGCGGTCGCCGATGGCGAGCGAGAACTCCTTCTTCACGTACTGCATGATCGCGTCGTCGAGCTCGTCGCCGGCGACGCGTACTGACTGCGCCGTGACGATCCCGCCGAGGGAGATGACGGCCACCTCGGTGGTGCCGCCGCCAATGTCGACGATCATGTTGCCGCTCGGTTCGTGCACCGGCATGTCGGCGCCGATCGCCGCCGCCATCGGCTCTTCGATGATGTGCACCGGCTTGCGCGCTCCCGCGTATTCGGCGGCGTCTTGCACGGCGCGTTGCTCGACGCCGGTGATGCCGGAGGGTACGCAGATGACCATCCGCGGTTTGCTCCAGCGACTGGCGTGCACCTTCTGGATGAAGAAGCGGAGCATCTTCTCGCACACCTCGAAGTCGGCGATGACGCCATCTTTCAGCGGGCGGATCGTCTTGATTCGCCCAGGTGTTCGACCCATCATCCGCTTGGCCTCGAACCCCACAGCGACGGGGCGGCCATCGCTGATGTCGATCGCCACGACCGACGGCTCGTTCAACACGATGCCTTGACCCCGCGAGTAGATCAGCGTGTTGGCCGTGCCCAAGTCGATGGCGAGGTCACGACCAATCGCGAGTGGGTTGTTCCTGGCCATCACTTACCTCCGCACCGCCGGCTCGACCGTGCACGAAACGCCTGCGCC
Organism: Ilumatobacteraceae bacterium; assembly: GCA_036262105.1. Lineage (GTDB taxonomy): Bacteria > Actinomycetota > Acidimicrobiia > Acidimicrobiales > Ilumatobacteraceae > JAENVT01. The sequence goes on along the minus strand of DATAJN010000211.1, from coordinate 2,270 downwards.
ACCGTCAGCGCAGTGCCACAAGTGTAGCCGAGCGCTGGTTTGTTACAGATTCGGGAAGAAAATGCCGATCTCACGCTGGGCCGACTCGAGCGAGTCGCTGCCGTGCACCAAGTTCTCGGTGAACAAGATGCCGAGGTCGCCGCGGACGGTGCCCGAAAGTGCCTTGCGCGGGTTCGTCGCACCCATCATCGTGCGCACGACCTCCCAGGTGTCTTCCGGGCCCTCGAGCACGAGGGCAACGACTGGTCCGCGGCTCATGAAGGTGACGAGGTCGGCGTAGAAGCCCTTGCCGACATGCTCTTCGTAGTGTCGCGCCAGCGTGTCGAGATCGAGAACGCGCAGGTCGAGCGCAACGATCTTGAGATCCTTGGCCTCGAAGCGGCGCAGCACTTCGCCGACGAGGCCACGCTCGACGGTGTCGGGCTTGAGCAGGACCAGGGTGCGATCAGACATGGCCGATGACGCTACCGGCACCACCCACGCCTCTGACGGCCGCTCGTGAATCGTCAGTGACGAAACTCGGCCCGGATGATCCGATCTGGGCGCCACACTCCCCTCACAGCCCAAGGCTGGTAACGAGAACTTCGGGCGCCCAGATCCCGGCGAGACGAGATCGCCTGCCTACGTCAGAGGATCTTGCGCAGGAATGGTCTGGCCGCGCCGACGACGTAGAGCGAGCCGGTGATCAGCACCGCGTCGTCGTGGCCCGCCATGCGAATCGCCCGTTCGCATGCTTGCTCGACTGTTTCGCATTCGACGACCTGATCGCACCCGAGGGCGCGAGCGGCAACAGCGATGTCGTCTGAGGGAACGCCTCGGGGCGTGGGAGCAGTGCACGTGAACACCGTGTCGAATTCATCGGCGCGCAGCGCCGACAGCATCTCTTTCGGCTCGCGGCCGCGCAGACAACCAGTCACCAGGATCCGGCGACCGGCTGGGTCGAAATCGTCGAAGAAGACCTGCGCACACGAGTCGGCCCCCGGCGGGTTGTGGGCGCCGTCGACGATCACCAATGGTTGATGCCCCATCACTTCGAAACGACCGGGCATGCGAACATGTGAGAACCCTTCACGCACGACATCGTCGGCGATCGGGGCGGCGAAGAACGCCTCGACCGCGGTGAGCGCCACCGAGGCATTGTCGCCCTGGTGCCTGCCGTGCAGAGGTACGAAGACGTTGGTGTAGATCGTCGTCGGAGTCCGCAGGTCGACCATCCGTCCGCCGAGACCCAATTGGTTCTCGAGAACATCGAAGTCTTCGCCGCGCAACAACACGCTGGCTCCGCCGGCCTCGATGAAGTAGCTGACCAACTCGGGATCCGTCTCACCGACGACGACGGCACTTCCCGGCTTGATGATCCCAGCCTTCTCGGCGGCGATGTGCCCCGTGGTAGGGCCGGCGAACTCGTTGTGGTCCATGCCGATGTTGGTGATCACCGCGACCTGTGCGTCGACAACGTTGGTGGCGTCCCACCGCCCGAGCACTCCGACCTCGACGACTCCAACATCGACGGCCAGGTCGGCAAACCATCGAAAGGCCGCGGCTGTCGTGATTTCGAAGTAGGACGGCCGCACACCGGTGAGCATCTCCAGATCGGCGACCGCGGCGACCTGTTCGGCGAACTCCTCGTCGCTGATCATCTCGCCGTCGCGGCTCATCCGCTCGTTGGGCCGTTCGAGGTGCGGGCTGGTGTACGTACCGACCGTGAGGCCATTGGCCATCAAGAGGCGGGTGATCATCTGCGATGTCGAGCCTTTGCCGTTGGTTCCCGTGACGTGAATGACCGGGTAGGCAAGTTGCGGGTCGCCCATCGCGCCGACGATGGTCTGCATGCGCTGCGTCGTCGGCGATTCGATTCGCCCGGTCTTCTCGTAGCTGGCGTGGGCGTCGAGATACGCCAGCGCATCGGAGTAGGTCATCGTCTCGGCAGCCCGTTGCTGCGCTCCACAGTCGCGTCAGCTGGCCTCGCGGCGCGGCCGCTTGGCCTTCGGCTCGCGGGGAACGAGCTGGGGATTGATCTTCTTCTGGACCGTGTCGACATCGATCGACACCGAGCCAACATCGCTGCGACCCGGCAGCTCGTACATCGTGTTGAGCAACACCTCTTCGAGGATGGCGCGCAGGCCGCGGGCACCTGTGCCACGTAGCAGCGCCTGATCGGCGATCGCCTCGAGTGCCTCGCGCGTGAAGTCGAGCTCGACGTCTTCGAAGTCGAAGACCTTGCGATACTGCTTCACCAACGAGTTCTTCGGCTCGGTGAGGATCTTGAT
>DATAJN010000210.1:0-2956 GCA_036262105.1 Ilumatobacteraceae bacterium | reverse complement strand
AGTTGACATGACCTATCAGGGGGGTGTTGAGGCGGGCAATGCCAGCTTCCTGAGGTTCAGTCGTCGGGCTCTTCTTCTTCATCGTCATCGAACGTGACGCCGTACTTCTCCGCAAGCGCGGCGTACTCGTCGTCTTGAGTTGGCTGATGATGATCATTGCTACCAAATCCCAGATCGAATGCGCTGGGACCGGCCTGTTTGAGCTTTCGCGCTTCTTCGAAGCGGCGATGACGACCCTTCTTCACGGTAGGGCTCCCGAACCTAGAGAGTTGACATTGGGTGTCACTCTACCCGGTCGGGACCCCAACGTGCGGCATCCCCGCAGGTAGCGGGTGTCACGTGCCGTCTCCGTTGTGGCACGATGGCCCCGATGGGTCGTATTGCAGTGCTGTTGAACCAAAAAGGCGGCGTCGGCAAGACGACCGTCACGCTCGGCTTGGCGTCTGCCGCCGCTCACGCCGGTCACCGAGTGCTGGTCGTCGACCTCGACCCCCAGGGATCGAGTACCTGGGTGCTCGGTCACGACCCGCTGGTCGAGGCCTCCGACGGAACCGGCACGTTCACTTCCGTGAGCGTCGTCCCATCGCAATGGGGGTCAGCGGTCGACCTCGTCGCATCCTCGCCGAGGTGGCACGACGACCGAGGCGTCGGCCCAGATCACCTTCGGCGTGCACTCCACCGGGTGGCGGGCGACTACGAGGCCGTGCTGATCGACTGCCCGCCCTCGCTCGGCCATTTGACGGTCAGTGGGTTGACGGCGGCCGATCTGGCCTTGATCGTCGTCGACCCGGCTGCCCTCGGACTGCGTGGCATCGGCGCCGTGGCCGATGCCATCGACCAGGTCTGGGAGAACCACAACGCCGATCTCGAACTCGCCGGCGTGATCGTCAATCGGGTGCCGGCGATCAGCGCCGAAGCAGATCGGCGTTACGACGAACTGGCGCGCATCGTCGGGAGGAAGGCGATCTGGCGGCCCTCGGTGCCCCAACGAGTCATCGTCAACCAGGCCATCGGTGAGCGTCGTGCCATCCACTCCTTCGGCGCCCGTGCGGCGGACGTCAGCGAGGTCTTCGACAAGCTGTGGGCAAAGTTGCGCAAAGCAGCGCTGCGCTGAGCACCTCAGCCTGAGGGGTCGTCAGCGACGTCGATCAGACGCAGCCCACCTCGGCCGTCGAACGTCAGGCCGGCTCTGCCTTGCACCAACCGCTGGATGTCGTCGCCCACCAGCTCTGCCCGCCAACCCTGCAGAAGCCGCGCGTTGTCGTCGCCGCGCAGCAGGGCTACCAGGTCGGCCCGCGTTGCCAGCAAGCTGGTGTCGACCCTCTGCTTGCGAGCGAGATCCGCCATCCACGCCGACACCAGCGCCACGGCGGGTCGCATGGCGCGGTCGAGATCTTCACCGTCGGGCGCCGGTAGGTCGATGTCGTTGCGTTGCCCATCGGCTACCGCGCTGAGGATCTCCTTGCCCAGGTTTCCCTTGCTGTGGCGCTCCTCGACCCCCCGTGCTTGCACGAGGTCGTGCGTGGTCTTGGGCTGTCGTTGAGCGATTCCCAGGACTGCCAGGTCGGGGAGGATCTGGCGAACAGGCACGTCGACCGACATCGCCCGTCGTTCGCGCCATTCAGAGACCGCCCTGGCCACGCCACGGGCGCGTGGTTTGAGCATGCGGACGTCCTTGATGCGCAGCCACGCCTGGCTGGGATCCGTGCCAGACACGGGCCGCTGGCGAAGCTCCTCGCAGGCCTCGGCCACCCAGTCCGATCGTCCGAGCTCGGCGAGCTGCTGGTCGAGCTGATCCTGCAGTGCCAGCAGATGATCCACGTCGGCGGCTGCGTAGGCCAGTTGCTCGGCCGAGAGCGGACGGCGCAACCAATCGGTGAGGCGGTCACCCTTCGCCGCGGCGACCCTCAGCTCGGCCATCAGCAGCGACACCAGCGACGGTGTGCTGTAGCCGAGGAATCCGGAGGCCAGTTGCGTGTCGTACAGCCGTGCCGGCACCGCCCCGCAGGAGTGGGTCAAGACGTCGAGATCCTGTTGCGCAGCGTGCACCACGGCCACGGCATCACTGGCGAAGAGGCGGCGGAGAGCAAGGAGATCCACGGCCAGCGGGTCGACCAGCGCCGTCTCATCACCGGGCGTGGCGAACTGCATGAGGGCGAGCTTGGGGAAATACGTGCGTTCCCGATGGAACTCGGTGTCGAGGGCGTAGCGGGGCTCGGCGACCAAGCGATCGATGAGCGCTTCGAACTCAGCCTGCGTGGCGATCCAGCGATAACTCACGCAGGCTGGTCTCCCACGACAACGTCACGACCGCTGGTGATCCAAGCCAGCGTCCCGCCGGCGACGTTGACGACATCGAGGCCCTGATCGATCAGGAACTCGCACGCCCGATAGCTCCTGGCCCCGCTCCTGCAGATCACATAGGTGCGTTTGTCGACGGAGATCAGATCAAGCGCCGCGGGAACCGAGGCCAGCGGCACCAGTACCGCATCTGGCACGTGGCCATCGACGTACTCATGGGGCTCACGGACGTCGATCAGGGGAGCACCAGAATGCAGCGCCGCTTCCAACTCGTCGACGGTCACTTCTGACACAGGCATGCCAGGCCAGGTTAGAGCGTTCGCAGGTCGGCGGGCGTGTTGACGTTGAGGAGATCGGCTGCCGACACCGTCATCCAGGCAACATCGAGCCCATCGATCGCCCGGTGAATCGCACGTTCGCCGGCAACGAACTGGGACCGCAGCAACTCGACCGACGAAGGTGACCACACCGCGCACAACGGTTCGGCGCGGTCGGTGAAGGCGATCGCTGCATCGTGAGATCCCAAGGCATCGATCAACGCCGTCACCGTCGCCGGCTGGACGTTCGCCAGATCGCAGGCCAGAACGGCTGCGGGCGCACCGTGGGACAACGCCGTCAGAACCCCTCCGAGAGGACCTTCGCCAGGAAACTCGTC
>DATAJN010000209.1:0-3352 GCA_036262105.1 Ilumatobacteraceae bacterium | reverse complement strand
AGGTGCTCGGGCGTCGCCCATCGGCGATCCGCTTGATGTATCTGCGCACTGGCGAAACCATCACGGCACTGCCGTCGGCGCAGTCGGTGAAGTTCATCACCACGCGAACGACTGCTGTGTGGAAGGCCGTCGAGAGAGCGTGCAACACGGGCACCTTCTTGCCGCGCCAGGGCCCACTGTGCGCGTCGTGTTCGTTCCAGCAATGGTGCCCGGCCTTCGGTGGACAGCCCGAACTGGCCGCCGTCGAAGCGCCATTGCGACACGCCGCGCTCGTCGCGTGAGCGCGGTCGCGTCCTTCGATTCGTGGGGCGACGAGCAGCTCGAACGGCTGCGCGGCCACGCGCTGGCCGACAAGCTGTTCATCTCGGCCAGCTTCGTCGGCGAGTTCAGCGGGATCTGGCACGTCATCGGCGTAGGTCGGGCCATCATCGATCCTTCGAAGTGGCGACAGGCTCTGGCCTTGTCGGCACTGATCGGCGCCGAGAGCCTGGTCGTGAACCAGGGCGTGAAGCGCCTGTTCCGGCGGATACGCCCAACCGAGTCGGGCGATCCGCGGTACCGCGTGCGGCGACCCACCACCTCCAGCTTTCCCAGTGGTCACGCCTCCGCAGGTTTCTTCGCGGCGGCCATCCTCACCACGGCTACCGGGCCGAGCTTGGCGCCGGTGTGGTACTCGCTGGCGGTCGTCATCGCCGTCAGTCGCGTCTACGTGCGAGTCCACCACCTGTCCGACATCGTCGGTGGAGCAGCCTTGGGCGCCGCCTTGGGCGTGGCGGGTTCCAGGGTGTTCAGCCTGCTCGTGCTGTGAATCGTCAACGGATCTTGCCGAACTCCCGACTCAGAGCTGGTTACGAAGCCTCTGCGGCGCGCACTTCCGCCAACAAGTCGGCCCGAGCTCGGGCAACACGCGAGCGAATCGTGCCGATCGGGCAATCGAGCACCACGGCTGCCTCCTCGTACGTCAACCCGGCCACCTGGGTGAGCACGAAGGCTTCGCGGCGATCCTGGTCGATCGACGTCAACAGGTCATGCGTCGGATTGCCCGGAGCGTTCATTGATTGGTCGTCGAGACTTCGAGTCAGCGCACCCACCAAGCGACGCTGCCGCACTCGGCCACGAACGTGATCGGCGCACACGCGTCGGGCGATCGACGACAGCCAGGCCATCACCGGGCCGTCACCGCGATAGTTCGACAGCGAACGCAAGGCGCGGAGATATGTGTCTTGGACGAGATCGTCCGCCTCGCCATCGGAACCCAGGGCCTTGCAGAGCCGCCAGATCACCGGCTGCGTACGGTGCACGAACTCCTGCACGGCTACGTCGTCGCCCTCGCGGGCCGCGTCGACGAGACGCCGGAGCTGCTCGCCGTTGTCACTCATCGACGCAGAGCGTGTCGCGTGAGTTCAAGACCGCGCAAGTCTGCGCGCTGGACGAACCCCGATCAGGACTTGGGCGTCGTGGTCCTGCGCCGGGCCAGCACGACACCGCCGCCGATCAGAACGATCGCCACAACAACGACCACGACGACGATCGTGCCGGTGTTGCTCGAGTCGTCGGTGGCTGTCGTAGCGGTAGTCGGGGCGGGGGCGACGACAACGCCGATGTCTGCCGTACCGCTCGCTGCCGTCGTCGATTCTGGTTCTTCCGGCACCGGCGTGAGATCGGCCGACGTCGGTGGGCCCTCGGTGACCTTGAGGGTCGGCGCCACGAATTCAGGTTCAGGTGCACCATCGGTGGGGATCTCGATCCAGGCCAGCTCACCCTTCTCGCAGGTTTCGATGGCGGGGAAATGGAGGTCGCCGGCCTGACCGGGAACGGTGAGGGTGACGTCGAAGTGGTCCTCCGTGGCGGCATCCAATGACCCGCCCTTGAACTCGACCGTGTCGCCGGAGACGGTAGCCGTCCAGCCATCCTTGTCGACCGCCTTCACGTCGGTGACCCCTGGCGGTATCTGGATCTTGAGATCCGTCATCGGCGAACCGTCACAGCCGTGCTCGACGTTGAACGCGACCGTTCCCGAGCTGCCGGCTTCCATCGCCAACGGGTCTGTTTCGACATGTGCAGATGCGATCCCCCCGCTCACCAGAACGAAGGCCACGGCCGCCACGGCCGACAATGTGGCGTGCTTGAACAAGGTGGTTCGCATAGACGTATCAGTCGCTCGATGACCGGAGAAAGTTCCCGGCACCCAGTACCTTTTCGCCAGTGAGGCGACAACTGCTCGGTGCCGGACTGCTGGCGACCATCGTGTTGGCGCCGGCCCAGCCCGTCCTTGCCCACGGCGGCAACGGAGGACGGGCAAGCGACTACCGCATCGAGATCACTGGATTCGACGGCGATCCTTCGGGCATCGAGGTGCGCCCCGTCGAGCTCGGCAACAGGATGGAACTGATCCGCACGACCGCCAAAGAGGTGCAGATCCTCGGCTACGAAGGCGAGCTGTACTTGCGCCTCGGAGCCGACGGAGTGTTCGAGAACACCAACTCTCCGGCGCACTACCTCAACCTGGATCGATTCGCGCGCACGCCCATTCCGCCGACGGTAACGGCGGCTGTCGCGCCGAACTGGGTGAAGCTGAGCGACGGCACATCGATCCGTTGGCATGATCATCGCACCCATTGGATGGACCCCACTCCACCCCAGGAGGTGCGCGCCAACCGAGGCATCGAGCGGGTGATCTTCGCAGCCAATCGCGTCGACCTGGTCGTCGATGGCAGGCCGGTCGTGGCGATCGTCAAAGTCACCTGGCTGCCACCACCACCTCGCCTCACGTGGTTGGTGATCACTTCGCTCGCGGGGTGCGTGCTGCTCGCCGCGTTCGTGCTGGTTGAGACCATGCGCAGGTTAGCGCCGGCGTGCGCGGTGCTTGCCGCGATCGCCTGCCTGGTCGGCAGCGGCAGCAGCAAGTTTCGCCTCGTTGCCAGCGCATTGATGATCGTGCTCGCACTCGCCGGCTGGATCATCAAGAACCGTTGGTTGCCGGTTGCCGCCGCCGTGGTCGTCGTCGTTCTCGCGGTCACACATTTCGAAGTCTTCGAGCACCGATTGCTGGCGGGATGGGCACCTGCCGGTTTGCAGCGATTGGGCGTCACGATCGCGTTGGCCTTTGCTGCAGCGGTGGTTGGTGCAGAACTGGTGGCCGGTCTCGGCGCGACCACCCCGGCGCAACTTGCGGCGGTCGAGCCATGAACCGACTACGCCGCTTCGTCTGCGCCTGCGCAGCCGGTTTGACGCTGGCGGCGCTCGTCGGCGTCGGCCAGGCGTCGGCCCATTCGCAGTTGCTCTCCAGCGACCCCCAGGCGGGTGAGGTGCTCGACCAGGCACCGGCGCATGTCACGTTGACCTTCAACGA
>DATAJN010000208.1:0-3040 GCA_036262105.1 Ilumatobacteraceae bacterium | reverse complement strand
GCACAGCACGATCGGCCATTGCGAGGTTGGCGGCGAGGTCACCGAACAGGTTGAACGACAATGCCATCGACGACAACAGGTCCGCCCATAGCCGTTGGTGGTCGAGACTCTGGTGCGGCTCGATGTACGCAGTGCGGGACTTGGCGGCATCCAGGGCAGCAGCCGTGAGGAAGTTTGCGCCCGTTTCCCGGGCGTAGTCGAGTGGCAGCCTGCTGCCCACCTTGCGGACGCGCTTGTCACCGGGTTTGGGCACGATCGGTTGGGTGCCGATCGGATGGTGGTGGGCTGCTCGCCATCGAGCCTGGTGGTATCGGGCCTCACGGCGAAAATCGGTCATCGCCGGCCGGCCGGGGATCTGATCGTCGGCCTCCCAACAGAACGCCGCCCGGAGCTCCTTCTCGGTCGCCGATGCCATCGCTCTCCAGCCTACGAACCGGGGCTCAGGCGATCACGACAACGACGTCGCCGGCGCCGACGGTGTCGCCGGCGGCAACACGGATCTCGCTGATGGTGCCGGCGCGGTCGGCTCCGATCTGGTTCTCCATCTTCATCGCTTCGAGAACGACAACAGGCTGACCGACCTCGACGACTTGCCCGATCTCGACCAGCACTTTCACGATGGTGCCCTGCATCGGAACCTCGACGTTGCCCGTGCCCCCGGCGGCAACACCGCTGCCGCTCGACGATCGACCGTGCTTCTTCACGGCCTTGGCCGGACCCGCCGCAACGGCGGGCGCGTCGGGTACCCACAAGGTGACATCGAAGCGCTTGCCGTTGACCTCGACCGTGGTCGATCGTTTCACCAACGGATCGGCGTCGTCGTCGACGGGAGCTGCCGGCTTGACGGAGACGATGCCGGAGAGGTCGAGCCTCTCTTCGACCCACTTCGTCGAATGTGTCATCGCCTGGAAATCAGGATGGCTGAGGATCGCGATGTCGGCAGGAATCGTGGTTGCCACACCTTCGACCACCAGTTCCTGGAGCGCGTGGATGGTGCGGGCGATGGTCGTCGATCGATCCTTGCCCCACACGATGAGCTTGCCGATCAGGTTGTCGTAGTACTGGCTGATGGTGTCCCCGGATTCGTATCCGGCGTCGAATCGGACACCGAACCCATCCGGGGTGACCAGCTTGGTGATGGTGCCAGGCGACGGCAGGAACTTCCCGGCGGCCGGATCCTCGGCGTTGATGCGCACCTCGATGGCGTGACCGTGCCGGCGCGCCGCCACCTCCTGTTGCGTCATCGGCAGTGGCTCGCCACTGGCCACCCGGATCTGCCATTCGACGAGATCGATGCCAGTGATCACCTCGGTGACCGGATGCTCGACCTGGAGTCGCGTGTTCATCTCCAGGAAGAAGAACTGACCCTCCTGGTAGATGAACTCGACGGTGCCGGCGTTGTAGTAGCCCACCGCCTTTGCTGCCTTGATGGCCGCCAGACCCATGGCCTCTTCGACACCGGGGCCGAGGTCGTGGGCCGGCGCCTCTTCGATCAGTTTTTGATGACGACGTTGTGCCGAGCAGTCGCGGGTGCTGACCCACACGACATCGCCCTGCTGGTCGCCGACGATCTGCACCTCGACGTGACGCGGCCACGTGAGGTATCGCTCGAGGTAGATCTCGTCGCGACCGAAGAAGGCCTTCGACTCGCGCTTGGCGCTGTCCATGGCGTCTTGCACCTCGGCGGCTTCGCGCACGACCTTCATGCCGCGACCACCACCGCCGAACGCGGCTTTGATGGCCAATGGATAGCCATGGTCCGCTCCGAACGCAAGGATCTCGTCGACGGAAGTGACGAACTCGGTGGTGCCCGGCACGATCGGGGCGCCTCCGCGCAGCGCGGCGCGCCGTGAGCTGACCTTGTCGCCCATCTCGTCGATGGCGGACGGTGGGGGACCGATGAACGTGACGCCTTTGGCAGTGATCGCCCTGGCGAAGTCGGCGTTCTCGCTGAAGAAGCCGTAGCCAGGATGCACACCATCGGCGCCGCTGTCATCGATTGCCTTCAGGATTGCTTCGGTGTTGAGGTAGCTCTCCGCCGCGGTCTGTCCACCGAGGGCGTAGGCCTCGTCGGCGAGTCGCACGTACAGCGCGTTGCGATCGAGTTCGCTGTACACGGCGACCGTCTTGATGCCGAGATCTCGAGCCGCGCGAATGACCCTGACGGCGATCTCCCCGCGGTTGGCGATCAGGATCTTAGTGAGCACGAGTGCCAATCTTGGTCGATGACCACACCTGGCGCCATTTGGCAGATCACGATCGTCGATGAAACAGGCAGCACGAACACCGATCTCCTGAGCGCAGCGGCATCAGGCGCACCGGACCGCAGCGTGCTGATGGCTAGGCACCAGACGGCCGGAAGAGGACGGCTCGACCGCACTTGGATCGCGCCTGCCGGTTCCAACCTGTTGGTATCGCTGCTGTTCCGGCGGGTGCCCGAGCAGCCGCACGAGCTCACGCGACGGGTGGCACTGGCAGCAGTGGCTGCGTGTCGGGCCGTCGCCGGTGCATCGCCAACCTTGAAGTGGCCGAACGATCTGTTGCTCGACGGGAGGAAACTGGCCGGGGTGCTGGCCCAAGCCGGCGGAAGCGGGCCCGACTTCGTCGTGGTCGGCATCGGGGTGAACGTGCGGTGGGCGCCTGGCGACGCGGCGAGGCTCGGCGAGGAGTACGACCCCGTCGACGTGCTCGATGCGATGTTGCACGCCTACGACGATCTGCCGGCCGACATCGATGGTCTGTACCGTGACACACTGGCCACCCTCGGTCAGTCGGTGCGCGTCGAGGTGGCCGATTCGACCATCGAAGGCAGAGCACTCGACGTGCTTGCCGACGGTCGCTTGGTGGTGCTCGACGAATGCGGCATCACCCACCGCTTCGACACCGGCGACGTCGTTCACCTCCGCTAGGCAATGGTGCTGCACGGGCGCGACAACCGACCCCACACCTCCGAAATCGCGCCCATCGAGGGGGTGCCGGGCGTGCGCTGCGGCACCCCACTACCCTCGGGGTGTGCTGGTCCCCGACGTCGTCCCGCGAT
>DATAJN010000207.1:0-1939 GCA_036262105.1 Ilumatobacteraceae bacterium | reverse complement strand
GATGGGCCATCACCGCGTCGAACACAGGCCGCTCGAAGCTGGGCCCGGTGCTGAAGTACTCCTCCAACGTCATCGCCGGCGCACATTCGTGCCCCTGACGAGACCGGGCGAACTGACGCCAGCATTGCGGACACGTCCACGTCACACCGCAACCGTAGGCCCGCATCGTCGTTGCGGGGTCAACGGCTAAGTTCGCCGTCATGCCCGACGTTTCCTTCAAGGACCTGAGCATCGACGTGACCGCCGGCGAAGGACGTCTGGTAGCAGTCGCACAGTTCTGGGCGAAAGCACTGGACCAGCCCTTGGTCGCTCATGACGACGGCGAGTTCCACCTCGGTCCACCGGAGGGAGGTTCGAAGTCGCGCGTGATCTGGATCAACAGCGTGCCCGAGCCGATCGCCGGCAAGAGCCGAGCCCACATCGATGTGCGTGTTGCCGGCGGCGATCCTTCACCGCTGGTCGAGGCGGGCGGCACGATCGAGCGCAGACCCGACGACGACATCGGTTGGCACATCGTCAACGACCCGGATGGCGTGCCGGTGTGCGTGTTCGGGCCACACCCGGCCGCTCCCACGGCGTTGGGTCCGTTCGAGCTCGTGGTCGACGCCGTTGATCCTGCGGCAATTGCTGGATGGTGGGCGGAACGCACGGGCGGGACCGTGGGCAGCCGTGACGGCGCGCCGTTTGTCTGGATCGAAGGCGCGGCGGGCTTCCCGTTCATGTTCTGGGTGTTCCACTCCGTGCCGGAACCGAAGACGGTGAAGAACCGCGTCCACTGGGACGTCAAGCTCATCGACACCACCATCGACGGACTGGCTGCAGCCGGAGCCACGTTGCTGCGAGCCAAGGACGACGAGATCCGTTGGTGGGTGATGGCCGACCCGGAGGGAAACGAGTTCTGCGCGTTCGAATGACGCCGCAGACGATGACGGCTGTGTTCCTCACGGGCTACGGCGGATTCGATCGCCTCGAGCTACGTGACGACGTTGCGGTCCCACGGCCCGGCGAGAACGACGTGCTGGTGAAGGTCTTGGCAGCCGGTGTCAACAACACCGACATCAACACACGCATCGGCTGGTACGCGGCCGACGTCGCCACACCCACGCCCGCGGATGGCGACACGGCGATGCCGACCACCCGCACCGACGTCGGCTGGTCGGGCAACGTGCCGACATTCCCTCGAATCCAGGGTGCCGACGCTTGCGGCCACATCGTCGCCGTGGGATCCGGTGTCGAGGCCTCTCGCGTTGGAGAGCGCATCATCGTCGAGCCGGTGTTTCGCAACCCCGCCGATCGCCGGGCTGAACCCGTCTACTTCGGCTCCGAGGTCGATGGAGCATTCGCCGAATACACCGTCGTTCCATCACGCCACGCGGTGCGTGTCGAGTGTCCCTGGACGGACGTCGAGTTGGCATCGATCCCGTGCTCGTATTCGGCGGCGGAGAACATGATCGGCCGCGCCGGTGTGGCCGCTGGCGAGACGGTGGTCGTGACCGGCGCGTCGGGTGGTGTCGGTTCCGCGGCGATTCAACTCGCCAAACGACGAGGGGCCCACGTTGTCGCGGTCGCCGCACCGGCCAAGCACGACGAGGTGAGAACACTCGGTGCCGACACCGTGTTGCCCCGCGACTGCGACCTGACGACCGCGCTCGGGCATCGCAGTATCGATGTGGTGATCGACGTGGTCGCAGGGCCCACATGGCCGCAGCTGCTGGCTGTGCTGCGCCGCGGCGGACGGTACGCGACGAGCGGGGCCATCGGCGGCCACTGGGTGGAACTCGACCTGCGAACTTTGTACCTCAACGACCTGACACTGTTCGGCTGCACCGTCCTCGACAGCGACGTGTTCACCAATCTGGTCGGCTACGTCGAGCGCGGCGAGATCCGTCCTGTGGTGGCCGCGGTGTTTCCGCTTCGCGACATCGCCGCTGCCCAGCGC
>DATAJN010000206.1:0-7910 GCA_036262105.1 Ilumatobacteraceae bacterium | reverse complement strand
GACTCGGCCGCGTGGCCGGTGTCGTTGCGCGTGCGAGCCCGCTCGACGTACGTCATTGTTCGTCCCGCCGCAGCAGCAGCATCGATGTCGGCCGCGGCGCGATAGGCGAACAGGTGAGCGGTGTCGACCAGCGTCGCGGCTTTGGAGATGGCCAGCTGGAACGTCGGCGCATCGCGTTGCAGCTCGTATTCGCTGTAGGCGATGCCGCGCTTGTGGCCCTTCTCGATCACGTAGTCGAGTGCAGCCTGGGCGAGACCGAGTTGCGGCCCGGCGAGGATCAACGCAGCGACGGGAATGAACGCCGAACGGTAGAGCGCCTCGTCCTTGAACGGGGTGTCGTACTCGTGGTTCAGCAGCCCTGGGACCCAGTGCAGATGATGATCCGGCACGAAGACCTCGTCGGCGTGGATCGTGTTGCTGCCGGTGCCGCGCATACCCGTCGTGAACCAGGTGTCTTCGATGGTGACGTCGGTGTTGGGGATCAGCGCCATCGCCGGGTACAAGAACTCGCCGTCTTCGCTCGTGATCGGCACACCGACGAACGACCAGTCGGCGTGGTACGAACCGCTGGCCCAGGCCCACGCACCGGTGACGATGATCCCGCCGTCGACCTTACGCGTCGTCGCCGTCGGGTTGAAGACGCCGGCAATACGGGCCTCGGGGTTGGAGCCCCACACGTCGTCTTGTGCCTGTTCGTTCATCACGCCGACGAAGAAGGCGCACACGTTCATCAACGCGGTGACCCACGCTGTTGAACCGCAGCCCTTGGCTACCTCGCGAGAAACCTCGAGCTTGGTGCGGATGTCGGCCTGCCAGCCGCCATAACGCCGCGGCACCATGATCTTGAACGCCCCGGCCTCTTTCAAGGCGGTGATGTTCTCCTCGACCACCCGCCGATCACTCTCGGTCTGGGCGGCGTTCTTCTCGAGAATCGGCCGGATCGCGGCGATGCGCTCCAGGAGGCCGTCAATTGTCTGAGTCATACCAGTCCCCCTCTGTGGACGATCAGGGTTGAGCGATCACCGGGTTCTCCAGAACCCCGAGCTTGTCGATCTCGATACGCACGGTCGAACCTGGCTTCATGCAGCGCGGCGGATCCATCACGAACCCGACACCTGCCGGCGTGCCGGTAGCGATGATCGTGCCGGGCAGGAGCGTGAAGGCCGTCGAGATATGGGCGATCAGTTCCCAGCAGTTGGTGATCATCTGCTTGGTCGATGCATCCTGGCGGAGGTCGCCATCGACCCAGGTGCGGATGCTGAGGTCGTGCGGATCGCCGACCTCATCTGCGGTGACGAACCACGGCCCGATAGGCCCATGCGTGTCCCACGACTTGCCCATCGTCATCGTCGGCGTTGCTCGCTGCCAATCGCGCACCGACACGTCGTTGACGATGAGATAGCCGGCGACGACCGACGGTGCGTCGCTGACGGACACAGTACGACAGCGGGTACCGATGACGATCCCCAACTCGCCTTCGTAGTCGACCCAATCCGGCGCGACCGTGGGCACCTCGATCCCATCGCCAGGCCCGACAACACAGGTGACCTGCTTGTTGAACACGACGGGCGCCTTCGGCTTCTCCATGCCACTTTCGGCCACGTGGTCGGCGTAGTTGAGGCCGATGGCCAAGAACGTGGGCGGCTGGGCGATGGGTGCTTCCAGCTTGACGGCACTGAGCGCCAACCGAGGAGCGGAGGCGGCGGTGCTGGCAACCGAGGCGATGCTGCCGCTGGCCAGAACGGCACCGAGGTCGGTCGGCAGCGACGGATCGGCCGTGCCGACATCGATGATCTCGTCGGTGTCAGCGGCGACGATTCCCAAGCGGGTGCGACCACCTTCGGTGAAGCGGGCGATCTTCATGAAACTCCTTGTAGCGCAGCGGCGATCTCTTCGACATCCGCGGGATAGACGAATGCTTTGGGTACGGGCGGCCCCCAGGCATACAGCGCCTTGTCGGCGGCCCAGTCCTGAGCATCCCACTCGGCGTCCTCCGGGATCTGATCGAGGTCGGCGTAGTACTCGGCGAAGTTGCCTGCCGGGTCGCGGAAGTACCAGAACAGGTTGCTGCCGAGGAAGTGACGACCGAGTCCCCAGATGTCGCGGGTCGGGTCGACGGCGAGCAGGTTTTGGGCACCTTTACCGATCTCGTCGACATCGTTGACCTGCCAGGACGAGTGGTGGAAGAAGGGCACCGGGGCCTTGATCAAACCGAGGTTGTGGTGATCGGTGCTGCAGCGGAGGAACGCGATCATCCCTGCGCTGGTGTCGCTGACCTTGAACCCGAGGACCTCGGTGAGGAAGCGGATGCTGGCCTCGAAGTCGGGGGTGGTGTAGAGCACATGGCCCAGCTTGCGCGGCCGAGCCGGACCCTGGTCGAAGATCGCTGGTGCGCGCGTACCGGAGCGGGCCGGATTGCCGGGCGAGTTCATCGCCTTCCACGAGTACGGATCGGGCTGGACGATGCGCGGACGCACGGTGACCTTGGCGCTGATGCCGACGATGGGCTCGGCCATCGAGATGCTGCCATCGGCGTGCTCGGTCACATCGATGCCGTGAGCGTTGGCCGCGCTGCGGATTCGGTCGATGTCGTCGGAGTCGTCGGCGGCCAGCGCGAACTCGACCAACCTGCGGTATGGCGACTCGACGACGCGCAACTGATCGCCGCCATCGGCCGAGGCGAACATGCCGTTGTCGCTTTCGGCGAGACCGAATTCGCGGTAGAACTGCCTCGTTGCATCGGTGTTGGGAACGCCGAGCGTCATTTCGGCAAGGCCGTGCAACGTCATCGCAACACCCCCATGTGTGGACCCCCTACTTGGCGCCGAGTCGGCTCGGTTGTTCTACTGCTCGATGTTCGACATGTCAAGAAAATTTCGACATTGCGCATGATTCCCGAAAGTGCTTGACTGTGCGTCCATGGGGGAAGCCGCCGAGGAGGCGATCGAGGCACGAGCTGAGCCGTACGTTGCGCGCCATCGCTCGCCGCTGGCCGCGATCACCCGCACCGAGCAGGTCTACGCGCAGTTGCGCGCCGACATCTTGTCCGGCCGGGTGTTGCCCGGCACCAAGTTGCGGTTCGCCGAACTGACCGAGCGCTACGACTGCAGCACCAGCGTGGTGCGCGAGGGCCTGACGCGTCTCGCCGAGCAGGGTCTGGTGCAGGCCGAACCGCAGCACGGTTTCCATGTCACCCCGCTTTCCCAGACCGATCTCGACGATCTCACGACGGCGCGCTGCGAGCTCGAAGGGCTCGTGCTACGGATGTCGATCGAACACGGGGACATCGCGTGGGAGAGCGACGTCGTTGCCGCCCACCACTCCCTCGATCGCACTCCGATGGTCAGCGAGGGCGACCCGGTGCTGATGAACGAAGACTGGACGCTGGCGCATTCGCGTTTTCATCAGGCGCTGCTGTCCGCCTGCCCGAGCCAACGGTTGCTCAACATGGCGCTGTCCTTGCGCGATGCTGCCGAGCTGTATCGGCGCTGGTCGCTCCCGATCGGTCACGACGGAGACCGCGATGTGCAGGGTGAACATCGTGCTTTGATGGGTGCTGCCCTGCGCGGCGATCCCATCGAAGCAGTGCGGTTGTTGGAGGAGCATCTCCGCCGCACCACAAGAGCGCTCGGCGCTCCCGAACGTGCTATGAGTACCGGTTAGCTCGCTCGGGGAAGTACACAACCAACCACAGAGGGGGAACACAATGGAAGATCAGACCTGGCCAGAGCGGCCGATCTACAGCCGTCGTCGCATTCTGGCATTGGGCGGTGGAGCCGCCGCGGCAGCACTTCTGGCTGCTTGTGGCAGTGACAGCAAGAGCAGTTCCACGACTGCAGCAGCCGGTGGCACGACGCCGCCCGCGTCACAGACGACTGCCGCGCCGTCGGGCGCCACCACTCCGCCACCCGACACCGTCGCAAGTGGCACCTCGGCTCCGGCAGCCGGCAACGGCAATGCTGCCAAGTTCGGCGGTGGTGGCGGTGACGGCACCGTCAAGATCGGATTCACTGTCCCGTTGACCGGCTCGTTGGCCGGATTCGGCGAGGCCAACCCGTTCATCCTCGAGGCCGTCGCCAAGTTGACCGCCGACGGCATCATGCTGGGTGACAAGTCGTACAAGGTCCAGATCATCCAGAAAGACGTCGAGTCCAACTCCGACACCGCCGCATCTCGCGCCGGTGAACTGATCAACGACGATGCAGTCGACATGATGCTGTCGATCGCAACGCCCGAGATGATCAACCCGGTGGCTGATCAGTGCGAGGCCAACGGAGTTCCGTGCCTGTCGACACTTGCGCCGTGGCAGCCGTACTTCTTCGGTCGTGGTGGCGATGCGGCAAAGGGATTCGACTGGACGTACCACTTCTTCTGGGGTGCCGACCAGCTGGTCGCAGTGTTCGGCGACCTGTGGGGGTCGGTCGACACCAACAAGACTGTCGGCCTGCTGTGCCCCAACGACCCCGATGGCAACGCCCTGGCAGACGCCAAGACCGGCTTCCCCGCCGGTATCGCTGCCGGCGGATACAAGCTGGTCGACCCGGGTCGCTTCCAGACGTTGAACGACGATTTCTCCAGCGTCATCGGGCAGATGAAAGATGGCGGCGTCGAGATCGTTGCCGGTATTCCGATCCCACCCGACTTCGCCACCTTCTGGACGCAGGCCAAGCAGCAGGGCTTCAATCCCAAGCTGGTCACCATGGCCAAGGCAGTGTTGTTCTCGTCGGCCGTCGAAGCACTCGGCGACCTCGGCGATGGCTTGGCCAGCGAGGTGTGGTGGACACCGAACCACCCCTTCACGAGCTCGTTGACCGGTGAGACCTCCAAGGAGATCTCCGATCAGTTCGAGGCATCGACCGGCAAGCAGTGGACCCAGTTCGTCGGGTTCGCGCACGCCTTGTTCGAAGTGTGCTTCGACGTGTTGGCTCGCGCCGGCAGTACCGACAAGCAGGCGATCGCCGACGCTGCTGCGGCAACCCAACTCGACACGCTGGTCGGACCCATTGCCTACGGCAAGAACGGTTTGCCGAAGAACATCAGCCCGACGTCGCTGGTCGGTGGTCAGTGGAAGAAGACGAGCGGCGGCAAGTTCCCGTTCGAACTGCTGGTCGTCAACAACAAGCAGTCGCCGGAGATCCCGACCAACGGCGAACTCGCGCTGCTGGCCTAGTTTGGCCATCCGTGGGGGCATTGCTGGAAGTTGTCGATCTCTGGAAGCGCTTCGGCGCGCTCCAGGTGGTGCAGGACTTCTCATTCGACGTTGCCGAGGGCGAAGCTCTCGGCATCGTCGGCCCCAACGGAGCCGGCAAGACCACGCTGCTCAACCTCGTCGCCGGTGACCTGCGCCCCGACAGGGGCACGGTCAGTCTTGGTGGCGACGATCTCACCAAGCTTCCGGCGCACGTGCGTTGCCATCGCGGGATAGGTCGAACCGCGCAGATACCTCGTCCGTTCGAGGGGCTCACGGTGTTCGAAAATGCCTTGGTCGGTTCGACGTTCGGAATCAGCGGTCGGCCGCTCGGCAATCGCGACGAAGCAGCGATCCTCGCGCTCGAGCAGGCGGGGATGCTTGACAAAGCCAACGTCGTGGCCGGCTCACTGACGCTGCTCGACCGCAAGCGTCTCGAACTGGCCAGGGCGCTGGCCACACAGCCGCGGCTCTTGTTGCTCGACGAGATCGCCGGCGGGCTCACCGAGGCCGAGGTCCTCGAATTGGTCGAGACGATCAAGCAGATCCGCACGACGGGCATAGCGATCGTGTGGATCGAACACATCGTGCACGCATTGCTTCGTGTTGTCGATCGAATGATGGCCGTTGATGCCGGACGCAAGTTGATCGAAGGCGATCCGCAAGCGGTGATGACCTCCGACGCGGTTCGTTCGGTGTACCTCGGTGACGATCTCGGGGGTGAGCCGTGAACGACTTGCTCGTGCTCGACAAACTCGATGTCGGCTACGGCGACTTCCAGGCATTGTTCGGCATCGATCTGCACGTTGCCGAAGCCGAGACCGTCTCCATCATCGGAGCCAACGGTGCCGGCAAGTCGACCCTGTTGAAGGCGATCGTCGGGTTGGTGCGACCACTGCGCGGCGACATTCGTTACAACGGCCTGTCGGTTGCCACGACGCCCACTCACAAGCGTGTTGCCCAAGGCATCGCCCTCGTGCCGGAAGGACGGCACATCTTTCCGTCGCTGACCGTCGAGGAGAACATCGTGATCGGGGGCGATGTCGGTCGTCCAGGACCGTGGAACAAATCGCGCGTCTTGGAGGCCTTCCCGATGCTGACACGACTGTTGAATCGCGATGGGGAAGGACTCTCCGGCGGCGAGCGACAGACCTTGGCCATTGCCAGAGCGTTGATGGCCAATCCACGGCTGCTGCTGCTCGACGAAGTGTCGCTCGGCCTGGCACCGATCGTCGTGCGTCAGGTGTACGAGGCGGTGCCGGTGATCAAGGCGCAGGGAACGACCGTGTTGATCGTCGAGCAAGATGTCAACCAGGCGCTGGCAGTGGCCGACCGGTTCTACTGTCTGCTCGAGGGCCGGATCGCGCTGACGGGAGCACCGCGCGACGTGACCAAAGAGCAGATCACCGAGGCGTACTTCGGTATGGCCGGCAGGGGCCACTGATGGTCTGGACCAACGCGATCATCCAGGGAGTCCTGCTCGGCGGCTTGTACGCCTTGTTCGCCACGGGTCTGTCGCTGGCGTTCGGCGTGATGCGTCTGGTCAACCTGGCCCATGGCGACCTGGCCATACTCGCCGCGTACATGACGTTGTCGATCTCGAGGACACTGGAGATCAACCCATTGGTCGCCCTGCTGATCGTGATTCCGGCGGCGTTCGTCTTCGGCTACATCCTGCAACTACTGGTCTTTGATCGAGTCGTCGGTGTCGACCCAGCGTTCCAGATCGTGGCGACGTTCGGCCTTGGCATCGTCATCCAGAATGCGTTGCTCGAGAAGTACACGGCCGACACGCAAGGCCTCAACGTTGGCGCGTTGAAGACGTCGACGATCAAGGTCAACGACAACATCGGCATCGGCTGGCTGCCGCTGCTCACGTTCATCACCGCGATCGTCGTGCTCGGCTCGCTCGCCCTGTTTCTCAAGCGCACCAGATTGGGACGGGCATTCCGGGCGACATCCGACGATCGTGACGCCGCTCGATTGATGGGCATCGACATCAAGCGCGTGTTCGCGGTCGCCACGGCGTTGGCAATCGCCACCGTTGCCCTTGCCGGCGTGCTGTTCGGTGCCCGATCCTCGTTCGATCCGTTTGTCGGCCCATCACGATTGATCTACGCCTTCGAGGCAGTGATCATCGGCGGTCTCGGTTCTCTGTGGGGCACGCTGGCTGGTGGCATCACCCTTGGTGTCGCCCAGGCCATCGGACGACAGATCAACCCGCAGTGGGGCGAACTGTTCGGCCATGGCGTCTTCCTCGCCGTGCTCGTTCTGCGACCGACGGGGATGTTCGGAAAGGCGCAAGCGCGATGACGATGCGTGTCGTTCGTGGAACCCTCACCAGCAGGATCTTCGCCGTTGCCGGCATCGCTCTGGTCGTCGTGCTCGCGCTCCTGCCGTCGTGGGGTTCGATCTCGCTCCAACGCAAGATGGTCGAGTTGCTCACCCTGATCGCCCTGGCGGTGATGTGGAACCTGCTCGCCGGATTCGCCGGCGTGGTCTCCGTCGGTCAGCAGGTGTTTGTCGGCCTCGGCGCCTATTCGATGATCGCCCTGGTCAACGTGCACCATCAGAATCTGTATTGGTCGGTTCTGTATTCGGGAATGGTCACTGCGGTCTTGTCGATCCCCCTCGGGCTCATCGCCTTCCGACTACGCGGCAGCTACTTCGCGATCGGGACCTGGGTTCTTGCCGAGGCGATCAGCCTGATCGTGATTCTGCA
>DATAJN010000205.1:0-5821 GCA_036262105.1 Ilumatobacteraceae bacterium | reverse complement strand
GGTCCCCATCAGATGACCAGTGTGCAGGCGGGCGAAACCGAGGCGGTGCACAGCATCACGCTCGACTGGATCCACAAGCAGCAACTCGTCGAAGTGCACGGCCAGACCGACATCCTCACGCTCGGGATCCCCTACGTGTGCCCCTACAACCCCGACGGGATCATGAACCCGGTGCTGGTGATGTGCATGGGTCTCGGCTACCTGTTCAACATGTACCGCAACAAGCCACTGGTTCGTGAGGGTGGTGTGATCATCATGACCCACCCGACGTATCGCCAGTTCCACCCGGTGCACCACCCGAGCTACATCGACTTCTTCGAGCAGGTGCTCGCCGACACCACCAGCCCGGCGGAGATGTCGCGGAAGTGGGAGAAGCAGTACGCCGAGGACGAGTGGTACAAGCACCTCTACCGAACCGGCAACGCCTATCACGGCGTGCACCCGTTCTACGCGTGGTACTGGGGCGCGCACGGTCTGCAGCACGCCGGCAAGGTGATCATCGTCGGCGGCGATCCGCCGACCGTGCGCCGGCTCGGCTTCACCCCGGCATCGACCATGGACGACGCATTCGAGATCGCCAGCGATGTCGTCGGTCGTCATCCGACGATCAGCCACCTTCACGTTCCAGCCCTGTTGGTGGCCGACGTCCAATGAGCAAGCGAACGGTGCCCTACTCGCTCGCCGGGTTGCGTCGCGCCAGCCGACTCGGCGACGTCGCCGGCTCGACGTTGCAGCGGGTTCTCCGACCGGCACGCAACGTCGGATTCCCGTACCGCAAGCCCAGCGTTCCAAAGGGGGTCGTCGTACCTCCCGACCCATCCAAGCTCGGCGCCAACTTCGAGACCGCGTGGGCTCGACGAGGCCCGGCGCGCGCGGCGCGCAAGGTGATCACTCGCGGCCCATTGCGGCTGATCGTTCTCGGCTTCACCCGTCCCGAGATCTACGGCGTCGATCGGCTCGAGGACCTTCGTGTTCGTGACGAACCACCGCCGCTGATCTTCGTGCCGACTCACCACAGCCACCTCGACACACCACTGTCGATCATCGCCATTCCCGAGCCGTGGCGATCGAAGCTGGTTGTGGCCGCGGCCGCCGACTACTTCTTCGATGTCCACTGGAAGGGCGTGATCGCTGCGCTCTCACTGAACGCGATCCCTATTGATCGTGAGGTGACCGGCCGCAAGACCAGCGATCAGCTCAAGCGGTTGATCGAGGATGGCTGGAGCTTGGTGATCTATCCCGAGGGTGGACGCTCGCCCGATGGCTGGGGGCAGGAGTTCAAAGGTGGGGCCGCGTACCTTTCGGCGCGGACCGGGGCCGCTGTTGTCCCGATGTTCATCGACGGGTCCGGAGCCATCTTCGGCAAGGGAATGAAACGTCCGAAGCCGGGCAAGACGAAGGTCGTGTTCGGCTCGCCGTTGCAGCCCGTGGAAGGCGAGGCGACTCGTCGCTTCAACGCACGCATCGAAGCGGCGGTCACGACCCTCGGCGACGAGGCGTTGACAGATTTCTGGACGTCACGGCAGCGTCGTTCGGCAGGCATCAACCCGAAACTGACCGGCCCCGACTACAACGGCTGGCGACGGCAGTGGGCGCTCGCCGAGCATCGCAAGCTGGGCAAAGCAGGCGTTCGACGCCGCCAGAAGCGACGCTGGCCCGACCTCGGCTGACGGGTCTAGGGGTTGCGCATGGCTTCGGCGACGCGGGCGGAGTCGCCGCCGACAGCCGACAGACCGGCGGCCGCTCCGGCGATGTCGGCGTCGGACTTGTTCTGGCTCAGCTTGCGCTTGGCCTGGATCGACGAGATGCGCACCTCGACGCCGACGATTGCACCGAGCATTGCCTCGATGTACTCGGGCGGTGCGTCGGTGACTGCCCACGGCACGGCGAGATTCGACTCGTGTCGCTCGGTCAATCGGGTGACGAGGGCACGGGTCCATTCACGATCGTCGTGGACGACGAACGCTCCGCGAACGTGGACCGACTCGTAGTTCCAGGTTGGCACGACCTTGCCGTGTTCCCGTTTGGAAGGAAACCAGTTCGGCGATACGTATGCGTTCGGGCCGGTGAAGATGGCCAGCGCTTCGACGGTTGTGATCGCCTCCGCCCAATGCTTGTTGGCGCGGGCGACGTGACCAACGAGAGAGCCCATGCCGGCAGACTCGGGCTCGTACAGCATCGGCAATGGGGTAGCCACGAGCCCGTCGGCCGTCATCGTCACCAACTGGGCCATCGGATGCTCCGCCAGGAAGCCCGCGACAACTTCCGGCCGAGTCTCCGCGAATGCAGCCGGAACGTACATCGTGCTGCCTACAAGAGGTCCGCGAGCGAAGCTTCGAGCTTGGCGACACGCTCTTCCAGTTGAGCGACGCGGTCGGCCATGCTTCCGGCAACCGCTGCCGGAAGCATGGTGGCCACCCCCGCAACAGGTTCGATTTCGTCGGCTATGAGTTGCTGCCAACGCTGTTCCTTCTGGCCCGTCTGACGCTCGAGCAATCGGACCAGGCCGTGGTCGACAAGGTCGTGCAGGCAGCGCTCGACATCGTTCACCGAGTCGAACGGATGGAGACGCTCGGTTCGCGCTCGCAGCTCGGCCGCTGTTTGCGGTCCACGGACCAGGAGGACGGCGACCACCGCCGCAGGCTCATCGTCGAGGCCGAACTTCTCGTCGGCCACCTGGCGATATCGGGTAACACTGCGGCCGTGCGACGGGTGGACGATTCGTACCAACCCTTGAGACTTCATCGACGTGATCGACGCGTCGACTTCGTGCTCGTCGAGCGCCATGATCGGGTCACGAGACGACGATTGGTTGCACGCCAGGACCAGCGCGTTCATCGACAACGGGTACTGATCGGGCACGGTGCGTTCTTTCTCCATCAAGCAGCCGAGGACCCGGCCTTCGATCACGGTGAGCATGCGGTGGAACCTACCGCCGCCAACGCGGTCACACATACGATCAATGGCATGCTCCGCCTGCGTCAGGTTGTCATCGCCGCTCGTGACCTCGATGACACCGTTCACCACCTCTGCGAAGGCCTCGGCCTCACCGTCTGTTTCAACGATCCGGGTGTTGCCGAGTTCGGGCTCCACAACGCGCTGCTCAACGTCGGTGACCAGTTCATCGAGGTCGTTTCCCCGATCACCGACGGCACCGCGGCGGGCCGTCTCCTGGATCGGCGTCAAGCGGCGGTCACCGCCTACATGGTGATGTTCGAGGTCGACGATCTCGACACGCGGATGGCGATGCTCGCCGATCGTGACGTGCGCACGGTGTGGAGCGGCGATTTCGACATGATCCGAGGACGCCATCTGCATCCGGCCGACATCGGCGGGGCAATCGTCAGCCTCGACGAGACGCACCCTGCAGGCTCGTGGCTCTGGGCGGGGCCCAGCTGGAAGGCGCACGTCGACAACTCAGTCGTCACCGCGATCGCCGGCTACACCATCGCTGTCGACGATCCGGATGCTGTCACCGCGAGGTGGTCGCAGCTCGGACTGAGCCACGCCGTACGTTTCGTCGGTGGAACGCAATCGGAGATCGAGCTGACTGCAACCGACCGCAATGCCATCGGGCCAGCGATGACGCTCGACCAGGTGAGTGTGCGCCTGGTGTAGTTCACCGCGCACGCTCCAGCCTGCATGGGCGCGATCCCTGAAGCACGGCGTCGGGTTGCTCGCCCATGCAGCATGATTGGGCGGGCACACGGCAGTGCTGATTCCACAACCGCGCCCAAGCGGGTCGTCGGCTCGGGGCCGGTGTGACTAGCAGTTGGCTTTCGGCGGTGTCTTGATCTTCAGGCCCACATAGAAACTGGCGTAGCCAGGCGTGTTGGTATTGGCGGCGTTGAGCGCGTCGACGGTGGTGTCGAGCTTCTTGGCCACCTTGCCGAGGTAGTCACCTGCGACGATCGTGTACTCGCCGGAGGCGCACGTCGAGCCGTTGCCGGCGATAGTCGTGGTGGTGTTGGTCGGCGGCGTGCTGCCCCCGCCGCCCGTCGTGTCGGTCGCAGCGCCGGGCTCCGTCCAGTTGGGCGGGATCCTGATCGTCGTGCCGGGCGTCGGAAACTCGGGCACTTGTTGGCCGACCAGCGTCCAGCCGTTGATGGCCAGCAGGTCGGCAAAGACAACTTTGAACTTCTTGGCGATCGTCGAGGGGTAGTCGCCAGCAGCGATCACGTATGAACCCTCCTCAGCGTGCACCGCGCCAGGGTTGCTCAAACCGGGCAGCGTGGTTGTCGTGGTCGTGCTGGGTGTCTGGCTGACGGTGACGTAGTTGGTGGCCGTGAGACCCAAGGCCGTCGGGTCGGACGACGAGCCGCTGTTGGAGCACGACGCCAGAAACGCGGCAGACAGCGCCACCAGCAACACTTTCGACTTCATGAGCTCAGCCTACGCGCTGGCACACTCTGAGTGGTGGCGCTCCGCCCTCACACCAGCGGTCGGGCAGTCGGCGCGATAGGCGTGGGCAGCTGTGTCTCACCCATCAGCCACGCATCTGCGCCCGCTGCGCACGAGCGACCCTCGGCGATGGCCCAGACGACCAGGCTCTGGCCGCGACCCATGTCGCCGGCAACGAACACGCCGGGAACGCTGCTCATGTACCGCGCGTCGCGGGCCACGTTGCCGCGTTCATCGAACGACACGCCGAGGAGATCGAGCCAACTGCCCTTGTCGGGACCGAGAAACCCCATCGCCAGGAACACGAAATCGGCGGGCAGTTCCCGGTCGGTTCCCTCGATCTTCGTGAACCGGCCCTCGACCATCTCCACCTCGTGCAGCACGAGGGCGCGGATACGACCGCCACCATCGTCGACGAAGCGCTCGGTGTTGACGCTGTACAGCCGGTCGCCGCCCTCTTCGTGGGCCGAGGAGACGCGGTAGACCAGGCTCCACTGCGGCCACGGATTGTTCGCCGCTCGTGAATCGGGCGGGCGGGCCATGATCTCGAGCTGGGTGACGCTTGCCGCTCCCTGGCGGTGCGCCGTGCCAAGACAATCGGCGCCGGTGTCGCCGCCGCCGATGATGACCACGTGCTTGCCCTTCACGTCGATGGGCGAGACATCGATGTCGCCTTGTTGCACACGATTCGCCAGTGGCAGGTACTCCATCGCTTGATGAATGCCCCTGAGCTCACGACCGGGTATCGGCAGATCGCGGGCAGCCGTCGCGCCACACGCCAGGACCACGGCGTCGTACGAGGCCAGCAACACCTCGATGTCGATGCCATCGCCGACCACCGCATTCGTGCGGAACTCCGTACCCTCGGCCTCCATCTGGGCGATGCGTCGATCGAGATGACGCTTCTCCATCTTGAACTCGGGAATGCCGTAGCGCAGCAATCCGCCGATTCGGTCGGCTCGCTCGAGCACGACGACGTCGTGGCCCGCCCTGGTCAACTGCTGCGCCGCAGCCAAGCCCGATGGGCCGGAGCCGATCACGACGACCCGCTTGCCGGTCTTCACACTCGGCAGCTGCGGTTCGACCCATCCTTCGTCCCAGGCGCGGTCGATGATCTCCACTTCGACCTGCTTGATCGTCACGGGATCGGCGTTGATGCCCAGCACGCACGCGGCCTCACATGGCGCCGGGCACAGGCGCCCGGTGAACTCCGGGAAGTTGTTCGTCGCGTGGAGGCGATCGATCGCATCGCGCCAGTGGTCGCGGTAGACGAGGTCGTTCCAGTCGGGGATCAGGTTGCCGAGCGGACAACCGTTGTTGCAGAACGGAATGCCGCAGTCCATGCATCGGCCGGCCTGTGTCTGCACGGCGTCGAGCGGAAAGTCGTTGTAGACCTCCTTCCAGTCGCGCAACCGCACCG
>DATAJN010000204.1:0-8056 GCA_036262105.1 Ilumatobacteraceae bacterium | reverse complement strand
GTTGCCACGGCGAAGCACTTCGTCGGTTACGGCGCGTCCGAGGGCGGAATGAACTGGGCACCTGCGCACCTCCCCGAGCGCGAGTTGCGCGACGTCTACCTTCGCCCGTTCGAGGCTGCAGTGCGAGACGCAGGGCTGGCCTCGGTGATGAACGCGTACCAAGAGCTCGACGGCGTCCCATGTACGGCGAACCGATGGTTGTTGACCGACCTCCTGCGCGGTGAATGGGGGTTCGACGGCACGGTCGTGTCCGACTATTTCGCGATCAAGCAACTCGACGGCTATCACCGGATCGTCGGATCCTGGGAGAACGCCGCCGTCGCCGCACTCACTGCCGGCATCGACGTCGAGCTGCCCAGCACCGAGTGCTACGGCGCCGCACTCCGCGCCGCGATCGACCGTGGTGCCATCGCGATGGCCGACGTCGACGAGGCGGTGCGACGGGCGCTCGAGTCGAAGCTGCGGCTCGGTCTGTTCGAGCGCCCGTACGTCGACGTCGACCGAGTCGCCCTGCACACCAGGACTCCCGACCAGATCGAGCTCTCGCGGCAGCTCGCAACCGAGAGCGTGGTGTTGTTGCGCAACGATGGCACCCTGCCGCTGCGTCCCGGGGTCGCCTCGATCGCGGTGATCGGTCCGAATGCTGCAAACGCCCGACAGATGCTCGGTGACTACAGCTACATCACGCACGTAGAGTCGCTCCTTGAAGTGCTGCGGTCCGGCGACAACGTGTTCGCCATGCCGATCGACCGCGGCATCGACATCGACGAGCACACCGACCTGGGGCATGTCATCACCGTGCACGACGCGCTGGTCTCGGCGCTCCCGACCGTCACTGTGCGGTACACCGAGGGGTGCGCCATCAGCGGCGACGATCGCTCGGGCTTCGCAGCCGCCGTCGAGGCGGCGACAGCCAGCGACGTTGCTGTGATGGTGATGGGTGAGCGCTCCGGACTCACCAACGACTGCACCACCGGTGAGAGCCGCGACGTCTCGTCGTTGCGACTGACCGGCGTGCAGGAAGATCTCGTTCATGCCGTCGTCGCCACCGGAACTCCGGTGGTGCTCGTACTCGTCGCCGGCCGCCCGGTCGGGTCACCTGCCGTTCACGCCGCGGCCAACGCGGTGTTGATGGCGTGGCTGCCGGGTGAGCAAGGTGGCCGGGCCATCGCCGATGTGCTGACCGGCACGGCGAGCCCGGGAGGCAAGCTTCCCGTCAGCTACCCGCGCACGTCTGGGCAGATCCCGATCTTCTACGCCCACAAGGTCTCTGGTGGCCGGTCGCATTGGAAGGGCACATACGTCGACGAGTCGAACGAACCGCTGTATCCGTTCGGTCATGGCCTCGGCTACTCCACGTTCACGATCGCTCCCGGGGGCAGCACCCCGTCCTCGGTCGCTCTCGACGACACGGTGGACGTGAGCGCACGCGTCTCGAACACCGGGGAGCGAACTGCAGACGAGGTCGTGCAGCTGTACGTCCGTGATCCAATGGCGTCGATCACACGCCCGGTACTCGAACTGATCGGATTCGCGCGGTTGACGCTTGAAGCCGGCGCGTCGGCCCGCGTCACGTTCCGGGTGCCCGTGGCTGCGCTCGGGTTCTCGGGACGTGAACTCGCCTACATCGTCGAACCCGGCGACATCGAGTTCTTCGTCGGATCGTCGTCGAGCGATCTTGCGTCGGCGGGCACTGTTGCGGTCACGGGCGACAAACCCATGTCCACCGTGCGGTCGACCACGAATCACGTGATCATCGAAGGAGCACACTGATGTCCGACTTTTTCGAAGCCGATGGACGCGGCAAGTCCACTTGACGACAGGGAGCAAAGAGATGGCCTCGGTAGTCCTCGACAAGCTCAACAAGGTGTACGAGAACGGGTTCCACGCGATCCACGACCTGAGCCTGACGATCGACGACGGTGAGTTTCTCGTTCTCGTCGGGCCGTCGGGCTGCGGCAAGTCGACGGCCTTGCGCATGATTGCCGGGCTGGAGACCATCACCGATGGCGTGCTGCGCATCGGCGATCGGATCGTCAACGACATCGCTCCGAAGAACCGTGACATCGCCATGGTGTTCCAGAACTACGCGCTCTACCCGCACATGACGGTGCACGAGAACATCGGTTTCGCGCTCAAGCTGGCCAAGGTCGGCAAGCCCGACATCGACGCGCAGGTCCGCAAGGCCGCGGGCGTTCTGGAGCTCATGGACCTGCTCGATCGAAAGCCCGGTCAGCTCTCGGGAGGCCAGCGTCAGCGGGTGGCGATGGGAAGAGCGATCGTTCGTCAACCGGCGGCCTTCTTGATGGACGAGCCGTTGTCGAACCTCGATGCCAAGCTCCGCGTGCAGATGCGCGCCGAGATCGCCACGCTCCAACGCAGCCTCGGGGTGACGACCGTGTACGTCACCCACGATCAGGTCGAGGCGATGACGATGGGCGATCGGGTAGCGGTGCTCAAGGACGGCTACCTCCAGCAGGTCGATACACCACAGCGTCTCTACGACCACCCGGCGAACGTGTTCGTCGCGGCGTTCATCGGGTCGCCCTCGATGAACCTCTACGACGCAGTCGTCACCATCTCCGGTGACGGCGGGACCATACGGCTCGGAACGCAACAAGTGGAGTTGGCCCCCGAATCACTCGCTGCTCGGCCGGCGCTGCGCGCCTACGATTCGCGTCCGATCGTGCTCGGCATCCGCCCGGAGGACTTCGAGGACGCGGCGATGGTCCCGAACCCGACAGCCGGATGGACGCTGACGGCACGGGTCAACCTGCTCGAGTCGCTCGGCTCCGAGATCATGGTGCACTTCGCACTCGATGCAACACGTGTGGAGTCGGGCGATCCTGACGGAGCGCACGAGTCTGTGGCGACCGGCGCGACGAATGCCGTCGGCCGATTCCATCCCCGATCTCGCGTCCGGGTCGGCGAGACCATCGACGTTGCGGTTGCCGTCGAGAATCTCCACTTCTTCGATCACGAGACGCACCGCGCCATCTGGGACTGACCCGACCGCGGCGAGTCCTTAGACTCGGCCGTTCAACTCCTCACCAACGGGCACCGTGCGAATTCTCCTTGTTTCTGATCTTCACTACACACTGCGTCAATTCGACTGGGTCGTCGAAACATCACCGGCGTTCGACCTCGTAGTGCTGGCCGGCGACCAACTGGACATCAGTTCGAGTGTTGCGCTCGACTCCCAGATCGTCGTGGTTCTGCGCTACCTCACGCTTCTGCAGTCGACCGGTCGGCTCGCCGTGAGCTCCGGCAACCACGACCTCACAGGCCAGGACGCGCACGGGGAGCAGGCTGCTCCGTGGCTCGACGAAGCACGGGCGATGGGTGCGTCGACTGATGGTGACTCGCTGCTGATCGGCGACACCTTGATCACCGTCTGCCCATGGTGGGACGGCCCGGTCGGGCGTGAAAGGGTCGCCGCGCAACTCGCCCGTGATGCGGCTCGCCGGCCGCGTCGATGGGTCTGGGTGTATCACTGGCCGCCGCTCGGATCGCCAACCTGCTGGACGGGTCGGCGGCACTACGGCGATGAAGTGGTCGGCAGCTGGATCAACGAGCACCGACCGAACGTGGTGCTCACGGGCCACGTGCACGATCCACCGTTCAAGCCCGACGGTGGTTGGGCGGACCGCATTGGCGAGACATGGGTCTTCAACCCGGGCCGACAGATCGGTCCCACTCCGACTCGCATCGAGCTCGACCTCGATGCGCAACGCGCAACCTGGATCTCGCTCGCCGGCACCGAGGAGATCAACCTCACAGAACTTGCTGCCCCGCCTCGCACGGTCTTCTGATGTCAACGACGACCGTCCGCGCTTCGTCAATACTCCGGATCGGGATCGCGCACCGATCCCGGGCTCGCCAACGGCCCCGCGTGCCGTTCCAGGCGACCCAGAACGTCGGACACCATTGACAGGCCGGGCACGTCCGCGTACTGCTGAGTCAGGTCGGCCAGGTACGTGGTGACGAAGGACAGGCGTTCGGCAAGACCAACGGCTACGAGCTTGGTGATCGCCGGATCGGTGGCCAACAGGCCGTGCCCGTCGGCAGCGTGACGCAGCCTGCTCGTCTCGGTCGCCTCGACGGTCGCGCTGTGGTCGATGCCGAGCAGCACCGACATCTCGCCGATGACCGCGCCCGGAGCGGTGATCGTGTTCACCTGAATACCGCCTTTGCGAACTCGCAGCGCTCCGGAAACGAGCACCCAGATGCTCCCACTCGGTCCACCCTCGCGCACAACGGCATCGCCCGCGGCGAACTCCACCACGGGGAGGTGCGCCGAAAGCGCCAGCATGTCCGCCACCGCAACATCGTAATCCGATGCGGGAACTACGTCGCCGGCGTATAGGCGAGCGTGGTGCCGAGGAGCCGCTCGGCGGCTTCGACGGTGATTCCTTTGCGCTCGGCGTAGCTCTCGATCTGGTCGAGTTGGAGGCGGCCGACGGCGAAGTATGTGGCGACCGGGTGGGCCAGGTAGAGACCGGATACCGATGATCCGGGCCACATGGCGTAGCTCTCGGTGAGGCTGACGCCGATTCGGGCCTCCGCATCGAGCAACTCGAAGATCGTCGCCTTCTCGGAATGGTCGGGCTGCGCCGGGTACCCCGGCGCCGGGCGGATTCCCTGATATGGCTCAGTGATCAGCTCCGCCGGCGCGAATGGTTCGTCCGAGGCGTAGCCCCACAGATCTCGGCGGGCGACGGCGTGCATGTGCTCGGCCAGGGCTTCGGCGATGCGATCGGCGAGGGACTTGACGAGGATCGAGGAGTAGTCGTCGCCAGCAGCTTCGTAGCGCTGGGCGATGTCCAGTTCCGCTGGCCCGGCGGTCACCACAAAGGCACCGATGTGATCGGTGACACCCGCATCCCTCGGTGCGACGAAGTCGCTGATCGAAAGATTCGGCTTGCCGTCGCGTCGCTTCAGTTGCTGTCGCAGCCCGTGCAGGCGGCGTGCCTCCTGAGGCAGGACGATGTCGTCACCATCGCTCTGCGCTTGCCAGAACCCGACGACTGCCTGCGGTGCGAACCACTGGCCACTCACGATCTCGTCGAGGAGTCGTTGCCCATCGTCGAACAGTTCTCGCGCCGCAGAGCCCAGTTCGGCATCATCGAGTATCGCCGGATAGCGGCCGCGCAGGCCCCAGGCATGGAAGAAGGGGGTCCAGTCGATGTACGGCACGAGGTCGCCGACGTCGATGTGGTCAAAGGTGCGCACGCCCGTGTAGGTGGGCGTCACGACCGTCGACACGTCGAACACGAATCGGCCGGCGTTGGCGCGTGCCTCGTCGATCGAGACCCGGTTACGTTCCACCTCGGCGCGCTCGTGCGCTTCGATCACCCGCTTGTACTCGATGTCGAGGTCGGTGAGGAACTGGTCGCGGTGGTCGTCGGAGAGAAGTTTGGAGATCACTCCCGCCGCTCGGCTGGCGTCGGCGACGTGGACGACCGGCCCGTTCACGTAGGCGGGCGTCACTCGCAGTGCTGTGTGGATCCGACTCGTCGTCGCCCCGCCGATCAGGAGGGGCATCGTGAACTTCTGGCGTTGCATCTCGGTGGCGACGTTCACCATCTCGTCGAGGGAAGGGGTGATGAGACCGGACAGGCCGATGATCTGGGCATCGTGTGCGCGGGCGGTGTCGAGGATCCTTTGCGCAGGCACCATGACACCCAGGTCGATGATGTCATAGTTGGCGCAGCCGAGCACGACGCCGACGATGTTCTTGCCGATGTCGTGCACGTCGCCTTTGACCGTGGCGAGAACTGCGGTGCCTTTCGAGTTCGACGTGACTTCGCCGCCCGCCGCGACGAGCGCGGCGCGGTCGGCCTCGAGAAACGGCGTGAGGTAGGCGACGGCCTGTTTCATCACGCGCGCGGACTTGACGACCTGGGGGAGGAACATGCGGCCCGACCCGAACAGGTCTCCGACCATGTTCATCCCGTCCATCAATGGACCCTCGATCACCGAGACCGGCGACTGCAGGCGCAACCGTGCCTCCTCGACATCTTCCACGATGAACTCGGTGATGCCATTCACCAGCGCATGTTCCAGTCGCTTGTCGTTGTCCCACTCCCGCCACTCCTGGCCGGCCCGTTCGGTGACCGATCCACCCTCCTGGTAGCTCGTTGCTGCTTCGAGCAGGCGTTCGGCAGCGTCGGTGCGCCGGGCCAGCACGACGTCTTCGCACAGATCGCGCAGTTCGTGATCGATCTGCTCGTACACGGCGAGCTGGCCGGCGTTGACGATGCCCAAGCGCATGCCCTGGGTGATGGCGTGATACAGGAACACTGAGTGCATCGCCTCGCGGACCTGATCGTTGCCGCGGAAGGCGAAGGAAAGGTTCGACACTCCACCCGACACGTTCGAGGTCGGGAATCGTCTGCGGAGTTCGGCGGTGGCTTCGATGTAGTCGAGCCCGTACCGGTCGTGCTCGGCGATACCGGTGGCGATGGCGAAGATGTTGGGGTCGAAGATGATGTCCTCGGGCGGGAAGTCGAGCTCGGTGGTCAACAGTTCGAAGGCTCGCGCGCAGATCTCGACCTTGCGCGTTGCGGAATCGGCCTGACCGTCTTCATCGAAGGCCATCACGATCACCGCCGCGCCGTGATTGCGGCACACCCTGGCGTGAGCAAGGAACTGGTCGACGCCTTCCTTCATCGAGATCGAGTTGACGACCGCCTTGCCCTGAACGCATTCCAACCCGGCCTCGATCACGTCGAACTTCGACGAATCGAGCATCACCGGCACACGGGCGATGTCGGGCTCGGCGGCGATCAGGTTGAGGAACGTGATCATGGCTTGCTTCGAATCGAGCAGGCCTTCGTCCATGTTGACGTCGATGATCTGCGCACCGTTTTCGACCTGGTCGCGAGCGACAGCCAATGCCTCGGCGTAGTCGCCGTTGGTGATCAGCCGGCGGAACTTCGCTGAACCGGTGACGTTGGTCCGTTCGCCGACGTTCACGAAGGGAATGTCGTCGGTGAGCGTGAACGATTCGAGGCCCGAGAGCTGCAACGTGCGGCGCCGCTCGACTGGCACCCGAGGGGGCTTGCCGGCGACCGCGTCGGCGATAGCCGAGATGTGAGCCGGCGTCGTGCCACAGCAGCCGCCGACGATGTTGACGAACCCGGCATCGGCGAACTCACCGAGGATCGCTGCGGTCTGATCGGGTGTCTCGTCGTAGCACCCCAGTGCGTTGGGGAGGCCGGCGTTGGGGTAGGCGCAGACGAGGGTGTCGGCGACGGTGGCCAGCTCTTGGATGTAGGGCCGCATCTCGGCACCGCCCAAGGCGCAGTTCAGGCCGACGGACAATGGATCGGAGTGTCGTACCGACTGCCAGAACGCACTGGTTGTCTGGCCGGAGAGCGTACGACCGGAGCGATCGGTGATCGTGCCGGAGATCATCAGCGGCGTGTGGATCCCGGTCTCGGCGGCGTGGTGACGTGCCGCCCAGATCGCCGCCTTGGCGTTCAACGTGTCGAAGATCGTCTCGATCAGCAGTACGTCGACTCCGCCCTCGACCAACCCGCCGATCTGCTGGAGGTAGGCCTCGGCGAGTCGACGGAACGTCGTTGTCCGGTACCCGGGATCCTCGACGCGCGGCGACAGCGACAACGTGACGTTGGTCGGCCCGAGCGCGCCGGCGGTCCAGCGGAGTCGCCCATCGCGACGCTGGGCATCATCGGCGGCAGTGCGCGCCAGCCGGGCGGCTGTTCGATTGAGCTCGGTGATCAATGCCGGGTCGTCGAGCCCATATTCGCGCTGGGCGACGGTCGTGCTCGAGAACGTGTTGGTCGTGATGATGTCAGCCCCGGCGAGCAGGTAGGACAGATGCAGCTCGATGACCGAATCGGGTTGAGTGAGCACCAGCAGATCGTGGTTGCCCGCGAGCGACGAACGATGTTCCGCAAACCGATCGCCACGTAGATCCTCTTCCGACGTCCGCAATGCCTGGAACTCGGTGCCGGTAGCGCCGTCGAGAACAAGGATCCTCTCGCCAGCCGCGGCCCTCAACGAGGTGAGCGCGTTCATGCGGCGATGA